>DATKZX010000020.1 GCA_035527755.1 Methanomassiliicoccales archaeon
CTGGTGGACGGCCTGATAATAATAAAGGGTGGAATCGACCATCTTCACCCCGTCCTTCCACACGGCTATGTCCATCATGTCCCCGCGTGGTCGGCCCAGATCCTTGGCCAGCTCCATTATCTGCCCAGTGTTCTTGACGCCATCCTTTCCGGATACGAGCCTGACCCGCGGTGAGGAATCCCATAGGTCCAGCACCTCACTTTCACCAGCCTTCTCCTTAAGGTCCACCACGATACAGTGCAAGTGCATGAGCGTGGTCGGTGTCATCACGGCCATGGTCTGTATGTCCAATCCGTGCATCACGGTCTTGACGTCCGGTCCATGATGGGTCGGCAATTTGAGCGACGGTTCGATGGCGTTCAGCGCCGACCCCTTCTTGTCCGCAGGATCAGCACCGCGCCGGATGAGGGAGGCGAACACCTTCTGAATGCCGAAGGTCTGCTGAAGCGGGAACAGGGTGCGGACCAGGCCGGTGGTGTTGCAGGAGACCACCCTGGCCGAGGACGCTCCCCACGCCTCGTGGTAATTGGCCAGGGCGTTGAACGAGACGCCGGTCAGCGCGTGCCCCTCTCCCCCCTGGAATATGCTCTTGACCCCGACCTTGTCGTAAAGTATCTTATTTTTCTCGCCGACACCACCTGGGGTGCAGTCCACAATGACGTCCACCTTTGGAAGAAGGTCATCCAGTGTGCCCTGGACCTTCACACCCGCCTTCTCGAAGTTATCCACATCCTCATTGCGGGCGGCGTAGAGGGGGTGACCCTCGCGAATGGCGGTGGATGACTCGTATGACGGTCTTGTCTTTGTTACCCCCATGATCTCCATGTCGTCCTGCTTGTTGACCGCCCAAGCCACTCTCTTGCCGATGGTTCCGTAACCGTTGATGCCGACCTTGACCTTCATACAATTCCTCCGCTACGATTTCTTGATAGCCACCCTCTATTATCATAATTTTGGTTTGACGAGAGGAATGGTCGATGAAAAAACGGCCATGGGGATTGAACAATAAAAAAAGGAATTGATAAGGGGTTTACGGTGACCATTCGCCATTACTCCTTGGCTCTGGCATCCGCCTTGGCATCGGCCAAGGCCAAGGCTTTGGCGTCCTCTTTCGATTTTAACCTGTTATAGGTCCTGGCGATCATTATTATGGCGATAACGGCGATGATGGTTATGATGATGGCATAGATCAACAGTCCTATCGTCTGATCGCCACCTGTTCCCAACCAATCTTCCATCAACTTACTTATGGCCGCGTTCCAAGCCAGTGCTGCTATCAGCCCGAAGGCCGCGGTCATAAGAGCAGCTATCTTGTCAATAACTTCCAATTTGAAAGACGTCATGTTCATATCCTCCTATTAACGAGATTAATTAAAATACTAAATTCACCAGTATATAATATTTATTATGTTTTAAAATATGCTGGCCTATGGTGTGATGTCCTTCAATGGATATCGGATGATGGTCCTCAATTTCTCCTTACATTTGCATCCGTCGTCGTATTTGTTCGATCGACGCCGGGCACATTTGAAATATCGGGGTTCGGATGAGGTTAGCATGGGTGCGCTGAAGACGCTGGGCCAGACCGCTTATTACGGTATTTGGTTCTTCAAGGGAATTCTGGGGTTCAAAAAACCACTGGTCAACACCATGATCATCACATACCAGTGCAATCTCAGGTGCCAGCACTGTCAGATCGCCCAGAACCTTCCGCTCATCCCACAACCGCACAGCATATCCTACGAAGCAGCCCTGGAGGAGATGAAGGCCTCGTTCGACCGGGGAACCCGTGTCCTCTTCTTCGAGGGCGGAGAGCCGACCCACTGGAGCGACGGGGACCGTACCTTGCTGGACCTCATCAATGCCGGAAGGGAGATCGGTTTTTTCGTTACCGGTTACACCACCAACGGAACCAACGTGTTCTATCTGGAGAGCGATGTCATCTCCGTCTCACTGGACGGCCCTAAGGAGGTCCACGATACGATCCGATGCCCCGGCACCTATGACAGGTTGATGGAGAACCTGGAAAAGGTCAACCATCCCAATGTCTTCGCCAACATGGTGGTCATGCCAGACAACAAGGACTTGATCAGGGAGACGGCCTCCATAGTCCGCGATAATCCTCATATCAACGGCCTCATGATCAATTTCCTGACCCCTCCGCCAGAATCAAAGACCTTGACCTTGGAGGAGAAGCGCAAAGCGGTGGAGGAGATCATCGCCCTGAAGAAGGAAGGCTACCCCATCCTCAACTCCAAGAAGGCGCTGAAGGAACTGCTGATAGAGGATTATTCGAAAAAGTGCCCCTTCTGGGCCTCGGAGTTCGTCATGCCTGACCGCAGCAAGCTCTATGGATGCCCCATGAAGGGGGAGGCCTGCAAGAAATGCGGATTCAACGCGGTGCGCGAATATTCCTTGGTGACCCGTGGGAACATCTCTACCATATTGTCCATGGCAGGACGCTTTGCAATATCAACGAAATGATTATCAGTATCTGATTGCCAAGCGCCAGCTTGAACATCTGAGGCGCCGGTCGAATGAAACGCAGATCATCCTCCTTGTTCCGCAGCATCTTCATCAGTCCCAAGCTCATGGGCAATGTCAGAAGCAGAATGGCGTACAGGGGGCTGAAGTA
>DATKZX010000021.1 GCA_035527755.1 Methanomassiliicoccales archaeon
TGCAATCATTCTCACTTCAATGTCACGATCTGATCGCATACCAAGGTCAGCATCTCACGAACCTCCGGTTTCATCTGCTCCTCCATACTGAGAAGCACCGGATAGGCGCCTTTGCCTTTGGCACTGGCCATGAGCACCTGCATGAACTCGTAGAGTATCCTCACCTCGTTGTGCGCTGCCAGGGAGTTCACCGAGTCCAGTATGACCATGAACTCTTCCCCCTTGCCTTTGCGGAACAGATACTCCATCTTGAGCACGATGTACTCCAGCATGGTGGGGCTTTCTACGAACACCGTCTGCGCCTCGTCCGTTCCCATGCACTCCATGGTGGCGAAGGATATGCAGTCGATGAATCGTATCTTCGCTGTATCGATCTCCAATGACTGCAACGCCGAGATGATCGTTGATGACGGGACCGTTATCGAGATGTATATGCACGATAGTTTCTTTTTGTTGCAGAAACGGTCTATGAGCGTCGTCAGCGTATCAAAGTACGCCTCAACACCGATGTTGAAATCGACAGAGACCGCTGGACCGAGCTCCTGTAATCGGTTTAGTATCTGCGGCGCGACCTCTTCCATGTCACACCCCCCTGAGCATCGGAGTGATGAGCATTCCTTCCGGCGTCAGGTCCATGACGTACTTGGCGCGCGAGTGCGCCGCTCCGGCCATCTTCACTATCTCCAGCACCTGGAAGTTATCTCCGCGCCTGACGGCGTTCCCCAATTTGATGATCCCGTCGGACATCATATGCTCTTGGGAATCGACGCCCTCGCCCTCGATGATCAGAAGAGCGGTGCACTCGGCCTCGAAGAGCGCTTTCGACAATGATAACAGGAACGATCTGGCGACCCATTCCTCCATCTCAACTACGATGGGGTTGGTGGCGTCCAGCACCAGTCGGGTGATCTTACCGGTCTTGATCGCTTCAGCAATATCGGAGACCATGGCGAACGCTTCGGTTTTCGTGATCTTACCGTCGTCCCTCTCCCCGGACCCCATCTCGTCGATGTGCTTCAGGACGACCGCCCCCTTCTCGAATATCTTGGGATCGGCGTAGTCCAGCTTCGGCAGGTAGGTCATCAGTTTATCCGTGCCATGCACGGTGGAGATGTACATGCCTTTCTGACCGTTCATTCCCCCGCGGATAAGGTATTCCAAAGCGAAAAGCGTCTTCCCTGACCCACATGGACCGGTGACGGATATCATCCCGCCAGCAGGGAATCCTCCACCCACTATGCGGTCGATGCACTCCATGCCGGTGCAGCATCTCGTCCCGGGGGATACGGCCATGCGGCCATGATACCCATCTGGGGATATATTAATTGTTGAACGAAAAGGTTAGTTATCCCGGTGGCGATAGACGGGGCATGCAACCGGTACTGCAGGTCGCCTTGGACCTCATGCATCTCAAACGTGCCATCGAGATCGCGCGAGAATCCCTGGAAGGAGGGGCGGACTGGATAGAGGCGGGTACTCCCCTCATCAAGAGCGAGGGAGCGGAATGCCTGCGCGCCCTGAAAAGAGAGTTCCCTGGGAGAACGCTCGTGGCCGACATGAAGACGATGGACGTCGGTGGCTTCGAGGTGGAGATCGCCGCCAAGGCCGGTGCGGACGTGATCACGGTGCTGGGACTGTCGGACGATGGGACCATTTCCGAAGCGGTGCTGGCCGCACGCAAATACGGGGCGGCGGTCATGCTGGACCTGATCAACGTTCCGGATAAGATCGCCAGAGCTAAAATGGCGGAGGAACTGGGGGTTTCGTACGTCTGCCTGCATGTGGGTATCGATGAGCAGATGAAGGGCGAAAAATCCCCCTTTGACATCGTGTCCGGGGTCTCTTCGTCCATAAGCATACCTGTGGCCGTCGCCGGGGGCATTACTTCCGAGACCGCTCCGATCATGATAGAGCATGGCGCGTCGATCATCATAGTCGGCGGGGGCATAATCAAGACCGGGGACGTGAGAGGCGCGGCCAAGGCTGTCAAGGATTCCATGGCCACCGGAAAAGGGATGCCGAACGCCCTGGCCAGGAAATATTCGCAGGAGGATCTCTTCCTGGCTTTCGGGAAGGTATCCACCTCGAACATCGCCGACGCGGCGCATAAGCACGGAGTGATGAATGGAATAGTCCTTCGCAATGGTCATGGCGTGAAGACGGTCGGCCGGGCATTGACGGTTCAGACGGTAAAGGGCGACTGGGCTAAACCGGTGGAGGCCATCGACCGGGCGTCCAAGGGAGATGTGATCGTCATCGACGCGGGGGGCAGCGACATAGCGGTGTGGGGTGAGCTGGCGACCATGAGCGCCAAGATGAGAGGGGTGGCCGGCATCGTCATTGACGGAGCCGTGCGCGATCTGGAGGGAGTGATCGATCTCGGGCTGCCCATGTTCAGCCGACACGTCTCCCCGCATGCCGGGGAACCAAAAGGTTACGGGGGCATCGGTCTGGAGATCGTCTGCGGTGGCCAAATGGTTAGAACGGGCGACTGGATCGTGGGGGACGAAAGCGGCATCGTGGTCATCCCACAGGAGCACGCTGTGGAAGTGGCGAACCGTTCGGTCGACGTCTTTGAGCGCGAGGTGCGCATAAGAGAGGAGATCCGTCGAGGGGGAACCCTTTCTAGCGTTCAGGAACTGGAGAAGTGGGAACAGATCAAGTGACGTTTTCTTAGGGCATGATCCCCCTCCTATTCATTTTTTTTATAAAAATTCCTTAAAGACTCTTCATTTTTAATCTGGCTAATGCGAAAATAATTACTATAGGAATAATATGATTCCAATACTACAAATGTACAGTATTTTCGTAATCATTATTCATTTGATTATTGCAATAACTATTTATTATACATATATCTACACTTTACTCAATGCGCTCGATAAACATCTATTGGGACATTAGGAAACGAGACAAACATCGGGGCTTAGTTCCTCCGCAGCGGAAAAGGAGCGTCGAGATCCGCTTCACCGCCGTGGGATGGATTGCGGCCATCGCCGATGTCTCCCTGTTGGCCCAAGCCCCGGCTGGGGCGTACCCCCTGCTGTCTGATGCTTTATGGCGCATAAGCTCAAGCGAGTTGAAGCTGAAAATGAACTTGAACGATGTTGAATCAAAGATCGGAGGGGAGCTCGATGCGTAGGTACTCTGTGTTCCTGCTGCTATTGCTCGGACTTCTGGTGTTGTTGCCGGCCACTACCATGGCCGCCGATCCCAGTGGTGCCGGGAATCCCATCGATCTCGAAGGGGCTATGAACTCGATCGACTACGTGTGGGTACTGGTCTGCGCCTTCCTGGTGTTCTTCATGCAGGCCGGTTTCGCCATGGTGGAAGTCGGTATGGTCCGCGTTAAGAACGTGGCCAACGTCCTGATGAAGAACTTCATGGACTTCACCATAGGGACCATCGCCTTCCTGATAATAGGCTACTCCCTGCTTATGGGGAGCGATGTCGGAGGAATATTCGGAGATCCATCATCGAACTTCATGCTGTTCGGGGAATCCTATGACGCAGGCAACATGCTGCTGTGGTTCTTCATGCTGGTCTTCGCCGCCACCTCGGTGACCATCGTCTCGGGTGCGATAGCGGAGAGGCCAAAGTTCAAGACATACCTCATATACAGCGCCGTAGTCACCGCTGTGATTTACCCTATCTACGGTCACTGGATATGGGGCGGCGGTTGGTTGGCGGCGTCGGACTTCATGGTGAACCTGGGTGGCGGCTACGGCGCTCTCGACTTCGCCGGTTCAGGCGTGGTGCACGCGCTCGGCGGACTATTGGCCCTGGCCGCTTGTATCGTCATCGGGCCCCGCATTGGCAAGTACACCAAGGAAGGGAAGCCCCTACCGATCCCTGGTCACAACATGACCATGGTGATGCTGGGCGGGTTCATCCTTTGGTTCGGCTGGTTCGGCTTCAACGCCGGCAGCACCCTATCCGGGAACCAGCTGATCATCGCTAAGATATGCGTCACTACGGTCATCGCCGGTGCGGTGGGCGCTGTGACCGCGGTGCTCTTGTCCTGGAAGAGGGCCGGTACGCCCGATCTGGGCCTGGCGGTCAACGGTATGCTAGGCGGCCTGGTCGGCATCACTGCCGGTTGCGCCTGGGTGGAACCGTGGGCAGCGATGGTCATCGGCGCCGTTTCGGGTATCGTCGTCTGTTACGGCGTATGGTTCCTGGAGAAGAAAGGGGTCGACGATGTCGTGGGCGCCATCAGCGTGCACGGCTTCAACGGCCTGTGGGGCCTTATCGCCCTGGGCCTGTTCGCCGACGGTACCTTCGGTGTATACACCGTGGATGGCCCGCTGGTAACTGGCCTGTTATACGGCAACGCCGGTTTCTTCGCCGCGCAGATGATCAACGTGGTCGTCCTTGCCATATACGCTCTCGGTACTGGCTTCGCCCTGTTCTATGGGCTGAAGAAGACCGTGGGCATTCGGGTCAGTCCGGAGGAGGAGCTGCAGGGGCTGGACATCAGCGAGCACAACGTCTCCGCATATCCGGAGATGGTGACCAAGGAAGTAGCTATGACCCAGGAGGCGATCAAATGAAAATGATACAGGCGATCATCCGGCACGAGAAGCTGGGAGACGTCAAGAGCGCCCTCACCGAGATAGGTGTGGTCGGCCTTAACGTAACCGAGATCCAGGGCCGGGGAGTGCAGAAAGGACAGACCCGGCAATGGAGGGGGGCGGTCTACGATGTGGACCTGCTGCCCAAGATCAAGCTGGAAGTGGTGGTCGATGTAGAGATCGCGGATCTCACCGTGGACACCATCCAGAAGTCCGCCTTCACCGGCGACATAGGCGACGGGAAGATCTTCGTCTGGAACGTTGAAGAGGTGGTCCGGGTGCGTACCAATGAGAGGGGCAAGATAGCCATATGAGCTGACGATGAATTGTGATCTCAACTCCGAGGGGAGGAGTGTTTTCTCCCCTCAAACCTTTTTTTATTTTTACGAACAAGTGTTTATATCTTAGAGGGTGGGAATAAAGCGATCGATGCCGTTTCCCCGAATCAACCTCCACACCCATACGCTCTATTCCGACGGCGATTTCACTGTGGAGGAGGTAGTGCGATCGGCCTATGAGGGCGGACTCACGCACGTGGCCATCACCGACCATTTCGAGACCTGCAAGATCATCAACCCCCTGCTGCGCATGGACTTTGACGTCTACTTGCGTAATATCCGGCAAGCGAGAGAGAAATATGCTGGCAAGATCGAAGTGTTGGCTGGAGTGGAGATCGACACCAACCCGGAGAGGTGCGAGCTGTACGACCTGCCATTCGATAAGCTGAACCAGCTGGACCTTCTGCTGTTCGAGTACGTCGAAGATCATTTGCAGGGAGGAATACCGCTGAACGAACTTCACCACCTGGCTGGGAACCTGAACATTCCCTTCGGCCTCTGCCATTGGGACATGGACCGCATCTTCCCTCAAAGAGACCCGGAGTGGTTGGCCGAGAGGTTGGCGGAATTGGGCGCTTTCATCGAAGTGCCGACCTCGCAGCACTACGCCCGCCAAGGGCGCTACCTCTTCGAGCACTCGGAACGCTTCTACAGAGCTTTCGATGGCAAGGTCAAGGTCTCCATTGGCACCGACATGCATCACTCCCTGGGTGAAGTAAACAACATCGTCCGCGGCCTGCGTTTCCTGAGAGACAATCGATTATGCGGGCAGATGCTCTTCAATGACCTATGATCGGTTCAAAAGAAGGGGATTTAAAAGGGGTTTTCAGTACTGGCCCATCTTATTCGCCATCTGTCGCAGGCGCTTGACCCTCTCGGCCATGGGCGGGTGGGTCGCGAAGATGGTCGCCAACCCCTTTGCACTGAACGGATTGACGATCCAAAGGCTGGATGAAGCGGGGTTGCCGAACTTCAGCGGGTTGCGCTTGTTGGCCGTTTCCAACTTCTCCAGCGCGCTTGCCAGGTACAGGGGTTTACCGATGAGCTTGGCGCCCTCGTAATCGGCCTTGTACTCCCGACTGCGGGAGATGGCCAGTTGTACGATCATTGCGGCTATGGGCGCGGTGATCATGACCAGCAGGGCGATGATCAATCCTCCCTCGTTACGGCGGCCTCCACCGAACAGCACCCCATAGAAGGCGAATCGGGAGGCGAAGGATATGGCTCCGGCAATGGTAGCGGCCACGCTCATGACCAGTATGTCCCGGTTCTTCACATGGGCCATCTCGTGCGCCAGGACGCCTAGCAGCTCGTCGTCGTCCAGCATGCGCATTATGCCCTCGGTGGCGCAGACCACGGCGTTCTTCGGGTTCCGTCCAGTGGCGAAGGCGTTAGGTGTTGACGTTGGCACTATGCCTATCTTGGGCATCGGGAGCCCGTTCATTGAGGATATTTGGCGCACCATGCGGAAAAGCCGCGGCGACTCTACTTCGTTGACGATCCTGACCTTGTAGGACCAGAGGACGATCTTGCCGGAGTAGAAATATGATATCAGATTGATCAGACCGGCGAGTACCAGGAACACGACGGTACCCACCACCCAATTGCCGATGAAGAACGAGCCCACCAGCCAACCGACGGCTATGAACAGGCCGAACATGAAGACGAAGAGCCCCATGGTTCTGATGGTAGCACCCATTTTACTTTTCACCTATCGCGAATCATGATGGCGGCCGTATTTAAAATTTGTTGATTGTTCTATAAAAGCGTATCTTAGAAAATCGATAGCCAGCTCATTTATCAACGGTCGCGCAATCATTATTAGTTCAGAGGCTTTCCCCATGGTCGATATACATGAAAACGGTGGTCACTGGTGCGGCGGGGTTCATCGGCAGTACTCTAACCGATCTTCTCCTCAGTGAGGGGCATGAAGTGGTCGCGGTGGACAATTTTGACGATTATTATTCGGGCAAGATGCGCTTCCTCAGCAGGCACCTGGGCAACGACGCCTTCCGCCTGAAGGAGGTGGACATCCTAGACATCGATGCCTTGCGCCAGACCTTCGAGGATGCTGAGGTGGTCTTCCACTTAGCGGCTCAGGCCGGGGTCCGTATCTCCGTGAAGGACCCGCTGAGGTCGCACCACGCAAATACCACTGGCACATTGAACGTCCTCTTGGCCGCCCGGGACGAGGGCGTTCGCCGCGTGGTGAGCTCCTCCTCGTCCTCCGTCTACGGCAACGCCGTTCGCCTACCAGCAGGTGAGGGCGATCCCACCGTCCCGATCTCGCCTTATGCCGCCAGCAAGCTTGCGGCGGAATATTATTGCTCGTTGTTCTATAAATTATATGGCCTGGAGAGCGTCTCTCTGCGCTACTTCACCGTCTATGGACCGAGGCAGCGACCGGACATGGCCATAAGGATATTCACCGATCGGGCGCTGGACGGAAAGCGTCCCCAGATCTTCGGGGACGGAGAGCAGACCCGGGACTTCACCTTCGTCACGGATGTGGTCGATGCCATACGCCGGTGCGCCGACTGCCCCGACCCGAAGGGGGAGCCGTTGAACGTATGCAGTGGCTCCACCATCAGCGTCAACCAGGTTGTGCGGTCGATACTGAAGGCCGTGGGCCGTGAGGACCTCCAACCGGAACACCTCCCCCCGCAGCCAGGCGATGTCGATCATACCTGGGGTGACAATACGAAGGCGAAGAGATTGCTGGGATGGGAGCCAAAAGTGATGATCGACGAGGGCCTGCGCCGGTTCGTCGATTGGTATAAAAATGAGGGAAAGGTCTAGAGCGCCACGTAGACCACGCTGCGGCCCTTCTGCTCCGCCCGGATGACGCCTTTCTCCACCAGCTCCAACAGCCGTTGGGAGAGCTCTTCCTCCTCCATCGGGACAGCTTTGGAAAGCTCATGGAAAGTGCGGCCCTCCTTCAACTGCTCCATCAGGTTCTGGCGGGCGCGCTCGGCCATAAGTTTCTCCTCGGTGGCCTGGACCTCCTCCTGCCTCTCGGCCACGATGGAGTCCACATAGGCGCCGACCTTCTCCTGGACGACGGCCCTGAGCTTGGCCGTGTCCTCCTCCAACAGACCGCTGAGCTCCAGCGGCTCTAGGTTGAAGTCCCTGAGGCGGGAGAGACGTAGGCGATAGCCGACGGAGGGCTGGCCCTCCATGGTGCCCAGCGTGGGTATGTAACGGACCTTCAGCCCCTTCAGGGCCGAATGCAATTCCTCCAGGAGACCGCCCATCTCCCCCTCGTTCAGCACCTCGATCTCGTAGCCAGGGATGCCAGGGACCTTCTTGAACCCCTTACCGACGAAGACCTTGTCGATCTGGCCGGGAGAGCTGCCGTCACTGGAGTATATTACCCTAATATACGCTTTCATGCCAATCGTGGCAAAATATCCTGAGTCGGTAATATAGTTTGGTATTCGCCGTTGCCCTTGGCGTCCTCGATCCGCATTACAACGTATTTATTCTGAATAGAACATGAGGAAGGACGTGAACAGGGAGGTCGAGTTCGCCACCAATTGGTTCCGGGAATACTACCGGAGGTCGCCCCCGCCAGCGCCGATGGGGCTACGGGACCGGGAGTTCGGGTTCATGTTCTTCGACCGGGATTTTGTCCGTAGGCATTTGGGGTTCCTAGAGGAGAACGATCTACGGCGATTCCTGTTGAACCAGGTACCCTCTCACGCCTATTTCTCCTCCGCTCTCTACGAAAGACCGTCCGCCCCCACCATGGACCTCAAGGGGTGGAAGGGCGCGGACCTGATATTCGATCTCGACGCGGACCACATTCGCGGGGCGGAAGGCCTGTCGTACGAGGACATGTTGAAATTAGTGAAGAGAGAGACGGCCTCCCTGCTTGACCGCTACATCTTCGGGGAGCTTGGCTTCGATGAGAGGGACGTGCGAATCAGTTTCTCCGGGGGACGCGGCTACCATGTGCATGTGAGCCATCCCAAACTGCTGAAGTTGGGCTCGCATGAACGCGGGGAGATCATCGACTTCGTCACCGGCACGGACCTGGACCTGGAAACTGTGTTCCCCTCCACCGCCTCGATGAAGAAGGATTTCAAGGAACGGGTCAAGGTGGAGCGGGCGGTCAGTGTGCCAGGGGCGGACCAGGGCGGCTGGCGCCGTTTCGGCCGGGAGGCGCTAGAGAAGGTCGCTAACGAGGTGAAAGTAATGAACCATCAGGGGCTTCGAGAAAGATATCCCCTGCTTAGTAACGTCAGGGATAGCACTCTGGAAGAAATGAAACGCTCGCTGCACTCCCGCCGAGGAGAGTCCACAGGGTTGGAGCTGATCCTGAGGGATGACAGTCTGGAGTATCTTACTTCGGACCGCGTGAAGGAACTGTACATGCAGATGGTACAAGAGAGTCTGAAGGAAAGAGTGGCCGGTCAGATCGACGAACCTGTGACCAGAGATGTAAAGCGCCTCATACGCTTGCCTGGTTCGCTCCATGGCAAGACCGGATTGAGGGTCGTCACCGTCAGCCGGGATCAGCTCGATGATTTCGACCCGCTGCAGAACGCCGTGCCGGACGTGTTCCCGGATACTCTGGTGAAAGTGAGGGCCAAGGACAAGTTGGACATCAGGATAAAGGACTTCCAGATAAAGGGGGAGGGGGAGTTGGAGGTCCCCACATACGCCGCTTTGTTCCTGCTCCTACGTCGTTGGGCCTCCCTGAACTGAGATGGGAACCTTTATTAAGTGACCAGTATATTTTTTCCCGGGCGCCATGAAATTCGATAGCGGAAAATTTGAGGGAGGCTATCGTCTCTCGCACATACATCGAACGAGAAGATTCCTCATCATGGTGCAATCGGCGATCGTACTGGTCTTCGCCGTCTACCTACTGGTGGCGGGTGAGGGACTGAGCATCAAACCGTTCTTCTTCAACGTAAACTCCTTCCTGTTCTTCGTGCTCATCATGCTGCTGGTCATCGTCATAGAAGGGTTCATCTTCACCCTGCTGGAGATGCGCTTCATAAAAAGTGACAGCGCCAAGTTCATCGTGACACAACGAGGTTTCCGCTCTTCGATTGTCTGGATAGTCGTTATGCTGGTCGTTCTGTTGATATTGTGGCAGCCCATGCTGCCTGATGCGGTAGAAAAAAATCTGGGAGAGAGCGGCAGTCTCCTGGCCACCTCGAACACGTCTCCGGTCATGGCCACCATGTTCAACGGCGATGCCTTTGGGCTCACTGAGGTCGTGCACATGCAGTTCGAGTCCGATGGTTTGGCGGAGATCTTCATTATAACGGAAGAGAACTACGATCTGTTCGCGAACAGTGGCAAGGATGTGCTCGGCGGATACCGGATCAATATCGCCGATTATCTAGCCGATATGTCCATATCCCTGGATTTCCCGGATACCGTTCACAGCAGGTTCTACATATTGGCGTACAGTGTGAACGATGTGCCGGTTGAGGTCGATTACACCATTACCAGCAACATATCGTCCGCCATGCAGACATACATCCCATTGATAGCCCTGATGTTCCTGGTCACGCACTTGGTCTGGGTAGCGTACACCTTCATGATAGGCAAACGCTACGTCCAGGACGGCATCTACCGGTGAAGGGCGCAACACCCTTGATGCCAAACACCTTTCCAGCCCCTCTCTTCGACCTCATTGATGATCGTGCTTGAAGGGCAGGCCATCCCGGAAGCGCCAGCCTCCAGAGCGGCCATCTCCACGTCCGAGTAGCCCCGGGGTCGCATGCACCCCAGAATAACTGGTCTACCTGTTCCGGTGGCGGCGCTCACCGCCCTCAACAACCTTTCATCCCAGCCTTCGACCTTCTTCCCCAACAACGATAACAAGATCAGACAGGGGACGTCCTCCGTCCCGGCCGTTCGTATGGCATCGAGCTCGATATCTGGATCTCCCAACCCGAGCAGCACGTGCGGCGCCACCTTTCCCGGCGCGGCCCGGCACAGGGATCGGAATGAATGGATCACGTCCTCTGGCGTTCGGTCGAGGTGCATCCTTTCCCGGAGAACGTTCGGGTCGAGCACAAGATCGAATGAGATCCGGTCCGCGCCCGCCCGGCCCATCTCCTCCGCCTCCACATCGGACAGCAGGCCGGGGTGCATATTGATCTTCAAGTTCGTCGTCCTCTTGATGTGGTGCACAACCGGGAGAAACGGGGCCAGGGGTACCTTCCCGTCCTTGTCGCATCCGCCGCTGAGAAGGAATCCCGCGGCTCCTTGTTCCTGCATACGAACAGCTATCTCGAGCAGCTCCTCTGGCGATCTGGCAGGTAACATTCCCTGGAGGTATCGGCCCTGACAGTGTTCACACATCAGCGCGCACTCCGCCCCCGTGACCGATATCGTGGGGAACGTCCTTCCGGGTCGATAGAAGGCGATGGTCCTCATGACTAGGGGAACGATGAACCACCAAAAGCTTTATTCGGTGAAGCTCGTTCCTCGGCCGAGGCATTTCCGATGAAGGCTTTTCAGGCAATAGGCTCCTATAACGCATGCAGAGGGAGCTACCGCAAGATCATTCAGAACTTCAATATCCAAGTGGCCGCCGTTGACGAGAAGGCGGCCATGGAGAGGGTGTTGTCCGACCTGGGCAGTAAGCACCGCATAAAGCGGGCAAACGTCACCTTCAAAGAGATCAAGGCAATGGCCACCGAGGACGTTACCGACCAGGTGGTAAAGCATCAGCTCGGTGAGAATTGATGAACGAACAAGAGATGCGTCAGGGCATGGCCACCTTGGAGGCTTACAAGTCTCAGTCGGAGGCCATGAACGAACAGGGGCAGCTATTACAGATGTCCTTGGAGGACTACTCCCGAGCTCGCGACACTCTAGATGCCATCTCCAAGGGCAAGGAGGGGGACGAGGTCCTGATGCCGGTGGGCGGCAGCTCCTACGTCTACGCCACCATCGCCCGCAACGACAGCGTCTTGGTAGGTATAGGTACTGGCATATCCATGAACAAGCCCATCTCCGAAGCGATCGCCACCGTCGGCGCCCGCATCGAAGAACTGATGGACGCCCTGAAAAAGGTCGGAGAGAGTCGCACGGTCATCGAGGCCAAGATGCAGCAGCTCTCCCAGATCCTACAGCAAGAATACCAGAAGATGCAGCAAGGCCTGAAGTGATGGGGCCATGTTCGATTCCCTCAAGAAGATACTGAGTCTGAAGAAGAAGGACATCGAGCCCTCCGCCCATGTGGAGGAGGTGGTCGGTGATTCTGGGAAAAAGATTTCCGAGAAGGACCTTGACGAACTTTTATGGGAATTGGAGCTTGTTCTATACGAAGCGGACGTGGCGCAACCGATAGTCCAAGAGATCAAGGACTCGGTGCGCTCCGATCTTTTGGGAAAGAGAGTGGACCGCTCCTACCGCGTGGAGGACGCCATCGAGCTTGCTCTTAAGAACGCGGTGCATAAGGTGCTGCAGGGCAGCGAGTTCGATTTCGACTCTTATGTCAAGGACCATGAGAAACCGGTCATCATCATGTTCCTGGGGATCAATGGCACAGGTAAGACCACTGCCATAGCAAAGATCACCAACCGCCTGCAGAAGCAGGGATTGAGCGTAGTGCTTTCCGCCTCCGACACCTTCCGTGCCGGAGCTATCGAGCAGATCACCATCCATGGTGACCGTCTTGGTAGCAAGGTGATCAAGCACCAGGCCGGAGGGGACCCCGCCGCGGTGGCCTACGACGCGCTGGATCACGCCAAGGCTCGAAAACGGGACGTGGTGCTGGTGGACACCGCCGGTAGAATGCAGACCAACGCCAACCTCATGGACGAAATGAAAAAGATCAAGCGCGTGGTCAAACCGCACCTGACCGTCTTCGTCGGCGATTCGTTAGCCGGCAACGATGCCATCGAGCAGGCCCGCACTTTCGAGAAAGAGATCGGCGTGGATGTGGTTATCTTGACCAAGATCGATGCCGACGCCAAGGGAGGCGCGGCGCTGTCCATAGCTCATTCCCTCAAAAAGCCCATAGCCTTCCTGTCGACGGGACAGGGGTACGAGGACATCATCAAGTTCGACAGCCAATGGATGGTCGATCGGTTGTTCAACGATAAAAAGGGTTGAAGAGGTTTTTTCAGACTTGGAACTGGCTGCCGTAACAAAGGGCCGCCAGGACCGTGGCGAACACTTTGGCGTCAGCAACCATGTTGTCCACCCGGCTGAACTCATTGGGCTGGTGGGCCAGCTCCTCCACCGTCTGCCAGACATAGGCGTCGAAACCGGCCAGTCGGAAGAAGTTGGCACATGTGCCCCCACCTATACCGACCGGCTTGAGCTCCACACCACGAACCTTTTCCACCGCCCATTTCAAGGCCTTCATGCCCTCCCCGTTCTGATCGGACGGTTTTCCGCTGTGGGTCATCTGCACCGGCTCCACCTTGATCTCGGTGCCGGTCTTCTGCTCAAAGATGTCCGCCACGGCTGTTATGTCGCTAAGCACGGTGTCGATACTATAGCTCGGCAAGATGCGGCAGTCGAAGTAGAATATGTCCTCCCCGGGGATGGTGTTGACGTTGCCCACGGTCTGCAAGCGCTTCGTCGGCTCGAACGTGGAGCGGTCGGGGGTGAAGAGCTCGTCCGTCCCTCCATACTTGCGCTGCAGGAAATCCTGCAGGAAGACTATGAGCTCGGACCCCATGCGCATGGCGTTGATGCCCTGGTCCGGCCGGGAGGCGTGGACCTGCTTACCGGTGACGGTGAACTTCAGCCAGAGTATATGCTTCTCCGCGATCTCGACCTCGTCGCCCCTTGGCGTTCCGTGGTCCGGAACGAAGATGATGTCACCCGGCTTGAACACGCCTTCCTGAAGCAGGAACTTGATACCTTTCTCGTTGCCGGCCTCCTCGTCGGCCACCAAGACCAGCCCCATGCCCCGCTCCAGCTCTACGCTCATGTCCATTAGGACCTCCGCGGCGAACAGCGCGGCGACCAGTGCCTGTCCGTTGTCCTCAGTGCCAAGACCGAATATCTTACCATCCAAAAGGCGAGGGGAGAACGGTGGGGTTTTCCATGCGTTCAGATCTCCTGGCGGTACGGTGTCCATGTGGGCCACGATCCACACCGTCTGATCGTTCTTGCCACGACGGCGGGCCACGATATTGGGGCGCATCCTGAGCCGGACCCGCTCGTCCAGGGCGTCGTACATCTCCACATCGTCAAATTTGGAGTGGTCTAGGATGTCCCGCAGATAGCGGGCACGTTCCACTTCTCCGCTGCCCCCGCTCTCTGGACCGATGGCCGGTATCCTTATCAGTTCACTTAGGGCCTCGATCATTTCCTCGCGGTGCGACCCCACTTGGGCCAGAAGCTGTTCCAGATTAGGCATTCGAATCGGGATTAATTGAAATTGCCCATATAAAACCGTATGGGAACTGTTACCTCTGGAGATTTATCATCATTGATACAGCGTTCCCCCCGCCCAAGCATAGCGTAGCTAGACCGGTCCGCTTGCCCCGGTCCTTCAGAGCGTATATCAATGAGGTCAATAATCTGGCGCCCGAACAGCCGATGGGATGGCCGAGCGCAATGGCACCTCCGTTCACATTGAAACGGTCCTCTGGCACCCCGAGCGTGTCGCGCACCGCCACCGAGGCTGTTGCGAAGGCCTCGTTGTGCTCGAAGAGGTCCACATCCCCTATGCCCATGTCCAGTTTCTTCAGCAATTTCCTGGTGGTGGGTATGGGCGCCTCCATGATCCATTCCGGCTTGGTGCCACCGGTGGCATAGCCTACTATCTCTGCCAGCGGCTTTATGCCCCTCTCTTCGGCGAAACTGCGGGAGCAGACGATCAGGGCCGCCGCGCCATCACTGAGTTGCGAGGAGTTGCCAGCGGTTACCACGCCTTCCTTCCTGAAGGCCGGTGAGAGCTTGGCCAATGCCTCCATGGAAGTGTCTGCGCGTATGCCCTCGTCCTGGTCAAAGGTAGTGTCACCCTTCCTGCCCTTCATCACCACGGGTGTGATCTCCATTGCGGTCCTGCCCTCTATCTGGGCCTTCTGCGCCTTGGTGTGGCTTTGGAACGCCATCAGGTCCGCCTGTTCACGGGTGACCTTGAATCGTTCAGCAACGATCTCTGCGGTAATGCCCATGTGCATATCGTTAAAAATGTCCCACAGACCGTCGTGCACCATATGATCGACGATCTTGTTGTCGTTCAGCCTGTATCCGAACCGAGCCTGCTTGAGCAGGTAGGGTGCGGCGTTCATGTTCTCCATGCCGCCAGCCACCAATACTTCATACTCCCCCGCCTTGATGGCGTTGGCGGCCAGCATGACCGCCTTCATTCCAGAGCCGCAGACCTTGTTTATTGTTGTGGAGCCGATCTCCACCGGTAGTCCAGCCCCGATGGCCGCCTGCCTTGCCGGGTTCTGACCGAGGGACGCGGACAGCACGTTGCCCATCAGGCATTCCTGGATATCCGAGGATTGCAGGCCGGAACGGCGAACCGCCTCCGCTACCGCCACCGACCCTAACTGGGTTGCCGGTACGTCCTTTAGCGATCCCCCGAACTTGCCGATGGCGGTCCTAGCCGCACTTAGTATGACCACGTCTTCCATATGAATTACCTCACCAGCTTGCTGGATGGGTTTCGCTCTCATAGACCGAAGCCCTATAAATTATTGTCGATAGGACCTTACGACTCATGACGATATTGACCCATCCTCTTCAGTGGTTTTCCCAGGTGTCGGCGGGCGCAGACCGGTGGTTCATACCAACCGGGCGCGATCTCCCTGACCTCGTCGATCGACCCTCCTGGTAGGTCGGTCTTGGTTCTGCATTTTTTGCAGCGGTATCCTCCTTGAGACCCCATGGATTTGGTCGGACCGCCGCATTCCGGACAGCGGGGGTTGGACACCTTTTTGATATGCTGCGCCGTTTCCAGCACCTGCAGCTTTTCCAGATTGAGCGTTCTAGGCTTGTCCCTCAGTTCACCGAACACCCGGATACGGTCCCCTGGCCGGAGCGCCCTGATGACGTCCCGGAACTCCTTGGATGGTTCGTAGGCCGCGCATTCCAAGGTACCGTTCGTAATGGACATCGGAACGATGACGTGCCCCCCGGTTATGGTCCGGGGCGTGCCGACCACGGTCCCCAGCACTTCGTAGGACCTGTCCGGCAGTATCGGGGGCGTACGTAATATGTGATCGTCGGTACCCTGGTTACTGAGGAACATCAGCCATCGCGCTGGCCGTTCCGATCTTATGCTGAACACCGCGGCCATGAGGTCCTTGGGGTCGTCCCCTCGGACGCCGAAGAGCACCGGGCAGGGAGTGTGGGGGGAAATGGCCCTCCTCCCGGTCTGGTGATCGAAGTTGTTGAAAGTGGTGGTATGACGAAGGTCCATCTCCTTGATCGAGTCGTCGTCTAGTTCACGAGGCGTACCCCACCTATCTGGGTGACGATAGGTGATGATCTCATAGGTCCGGTCGTGAGGTCTCCAGGCCATGGCCGCGGACGCACCTATAATGCCACGACCGCCCTCCCAGCCAACCGTGTCCGCGCCGATCCTTTGCAGCTCTCGGACCGTGTCATCCTTCTCCACGATACCTCGTACGGCCTCCCAGTACAATCGTTGAGCTGGTTTGACCACAGAGACCACCAACCCGGGGCTGGCCCCCTCGCTAGTGCGGGACCACTTTGCTACGATCCGTTTGGATGTTTCCAGCACGTTCCTGTGGTCCGCATCTTCATACATCCGTTCGTAACTATACACGGGTAGGCTGTCGATCTCCCCTATCATTCGGCATTCACCTTTGCCAACACCGAAGCACAGACACAGCGCCCCGTTCCCTCTGGTCTTCCAGGGGACCGCCGGGTTCAGGCGAACTAACCGAGGTAGGCCGATCAGATCGTATCCCATCATGGCCTTGATCAGTTCGGTCGCTAGGAAGGTGGTGCACATCGATTGAATGGAATCAGTGTCATCGAAGGCAACGAACATGCTGTCCCCTCGAGCGGGGTGGGGATAGAAGAACTTTTCACCCCGTCTAAAGTAAATATTGAATATCTGGTTTCATATCTCACCTTTCATGTCCAAGCCCATCACTGTGGAGAAGGGGTTAGAACTGTCCATCATCATAATGTTGGTCGGTGATTTTCTGTTCGTCGCAGGTCTGTCCGATGCGTTGCATTGGATATTGAGCTTGGGTGGTTGGGGGTTCTGGGCCGGAGGGTTGGGGATCCTGATGTCCTTGGTGGGAACGATCTGGTTAATTTTTATAATACTGAGGATCAAGAGATTCAAACTTCTTATGACCGAAAAAAGCAAGGCGGTCTTCGTAAGAGCATTGGATGATTTGGAATATACTGCTTGGCAGTTACCAGAAAAATATGCTCGGTTAGTTGATGAGAAGAAATCTCAAATGGGTGTTAAGTAGGGGACACCCCATCATTTCCGATGGAACGAAATTTCGGCGTCGCCTTTCTGGATACTCGTATTTTTTCCAAATTTTATAGATTAATTTTTAACTTATGTTATATTATATATTGAATAAAAATCTATTATCTATCTATCATCGATAGAATTCATTGTACTAGAAACGTCTTTGATACCCGGTAAGGAATAGAGTTTATCCATTACAAGCTCCAGATCCTCCGATGCACATCGGAAGACCACCTTGACAATATTGGAATATTCAACAGATTCAACATAATAGGAATCATAGATACGAGATATCTCTGTCGCGGTCCGATCGGTATTGGCAGCTGAGAAACGTACTATGACTGGTGGACGAAAGTACTCATCGATCAGACCGAGCATGGTGTCGATACCATCTCCAGTCAAAGCTGATAAAGGAACTACAGCTATCGGGTCTAGGATCTCTCTGATCATATTGACCATGTCACCTATTCTGTCAGGGTCCGAATCACTTTTATTCAATGCGACCAAGATCCTATCGCCAGTGACCCCGTCACCCAATATCTCTTGCACCGTTATCATTTTCTCACTAATGTTGTATAATGCCTCGGACGAATCAACAACCAATACGACCAGGTCAGCGGAAAACACATCCTGTAGTGTATTGCGGAACGATTCCACCAGATAATGCGGAAGGTCCTTGAGGAAACCCACGGTGTCCGTTAACAGTATCTTGGAAAACCCCATCCTCCTGGTGGTCGTTCCTAGAGTAGAGAACATTCTATCAGCTACAAGGACCTCCTCTCCGGTCAACCTCCTCATCAACGACGATTTACCCGCATTGGTATAACCTGCCAAACAGATCGTTTTAAAACCTTTGTACCGGCGGACGCTCCTTCTAAGGTCTCCATCCTTTGCCAATCCATACAGTTCATCTTCGATCAGACCGATGCGCCGCCGTATGAGGTTGTAATACACATCTACGGCGTATTCCCCTCCCCCCAAAAAACCAGGATGCTCACCGGCCTTTGCGCTGTGAACCCATTCCCTTAATAAAGGGACCTGATACTTCAATCTGGCTCTCTCAACCTGGAGCTTGGATTCCCGGCTCTCCGCCCTCTTTGTGAATATATCCAATACTACACCCACTCTGTCCAGGCACTCGATCTTCAGACCGTTCTCCAGATTGAAATGTTGAGATGGTTTGAGGTCCCCATTGAAGATCAGAACCTCCACCGGGCTTTCATCCATCAGTTCCTTCAATTCCCGGAATCTCCCTCGGCCGATGAAATATGTCTGATCGGGATGTGATCTTCTCTGTACGATCTCGTAGATGATATCGATGTCAGCGGACTGGCACAGTTCTTCCATCTCCGCAACGTCCCAATTCAAGCTTATCAATGCGCCCTTTCGCACCGGCATTTCTCCTTTCACCCCAATCCCGTCCCCTTGCTTTACCTTATTTGGTAACAGACCCTGTTAGGGCTCCATCGGAAATGAAGGGGTGGGAGTGCATACACCCGATGAAAACCAAATCGACAGTTGACCGCCTTACTTATAGATTCAAGGATAAAAGTAAGGTTCATGTAAAGGGAACCCCAATGTCCTTTCCCTGACCGGGTCAGGACCTTATTATCAATATGAGGGCACCATGGAATCTAACGTCTTTACGCAGCATCTGGATAGAAAGCAGATATTTAAAAAGAACAACCGAGAGATCCTACGCCCCTCCTATATCCCGGAAGTGCTACCTCACCGGCAAGAGGAGATACAGTCCCTGGCGTCGGTACTGGTCACCGCCCTTAGGGGTGAAAGGCCTAGCAACATCCTTATCTTCGGCAAGACTGGAACGGGAAAGACCGCATGCGTCAAGTTCATCGGGAACGAGATCAAGAAGGCCGACGGCGAGAGTCACAAGGTGACGTTCATCTACATGAACTGCGAGGTGGTCGACACTGCCTACGGCGTATTGCAGAACATCGGAAACCAATTCGTCAAGGACTTCGATCAAAGAATACCGTTCACCGGTCTGAGCATCATGCAGGTCTACAACATGTTGCGGGACAAGCTTGACGAGCAGGACCAGGTCATCATAATCGCCCTGGACGAGATAGATAAACTGGTCTACAAGAGCGGGGACGATGTGCTGTACCACCTATCGAAGATCAATGACGACCTGAGCAAGGCCCGGGTCTCGGTCATCGGTATTTCCAACGATCTACTGTTCACGGAGATGCTGGATCCCCGGGTCCGCAGCCGCATGGAGGGGGAACGGATGGTCTTCCCACCTTACAACGCCGACCAATTGAAGGACATATTGCGGCAGAGGGTCATCCTGGCCTTTGACGAAGGCGTACTGGAGGAAGCGGTCATACCCCTATGCGCCGCCCTGGCCGCACAGGAGCACGGGGACGCCCGCCGTGCATTGGACCTGTTGCGGATCGCGGCAGAGATCGCCGAGAGGGAGAATTCCGAGCGAGTCGCTGAACTGCACGTGCTCAAGGCCAAGAACAAAATGGAGCTCGACTGCGTCAGCGAGGCGATAAGGACGCTTCCTACGCAATCGAAGATGGTCCTCATGTGCATCGTGGCCAACGTCGAGCGCAGTGTCGGACGCTTGACCACCGGGGATGTTTACGAGACGTACAAGGAAATGTCCCGCATATTGGGCATGGGGCCGTTGACCCAGAGGAGGATAACTGACCTCATTTCCGAGCTGGACATGTTGGGCATCATTCATGCCCGCGTGCGCTCGTTCGGTCGCGGCGGGCGCACCAAGGAGATCGACCTCAGTGTGCCCATCGGTGAGACCAGGAAGGTGTTGGAGGAGGATGAGGTCTTCATCGGCCTCAAGCATTACAAACAAAGGAACCAGACCACGCTGATGTGATCATTCCTTCGTTCGTCGCATCATTTCCTTTATACGGGCCCAGGGATCGATGCCCCTCTTCTTCAGCACGACCCCGGTCAGATCGATGGCTAAAGGTACAATTATCAACACGGCCAAGGTGACCATCAGCCCGGTCTTACTGTTCTCAGGGGTGTTCGAAGGCATGTTGCCGTTGACCCAGAGCTTGATCAGGCCAATCCAGGGGATCTCAAGCTTGGCCTCGCCCACGATCCATTCATCCATGATCGGCTCACGGCAGATGGTGGTGGTCGATTGATCATACACCCCCCCATTATGGTCCCCCAGCGTGATGATGCCACCATGGTCGAGGTTGTGGGCATCGTAATAGCTCAGCAGGTCGGAAAGGTCCACTCTGAGAAGGACGGACCGATACCCTATGTCATAGATCTCCACATAACCTGAAAGGTTCCACCATCGCCCATCCTCCACAGGACCGTTTCCCCACTTATCGGCCGGCAGGAGCGCCAGGGAGGGGATATCAAAACTTAGGGCGGTGCTGTTGAATTCCAATCGCAGCATGGCCCGGTGTATGATGGGGGTGTACTCGGACCGCCCGTAGCGTTCATAAATGATCACGTCGCCGAAATCCCCGAAGCTACGATGGCCGTCAGGATAACATTCCACATAGGTCCTCACATCATCCCCACCTGTAGCCTGGACGACCACTAGGTCCCCGGTGTCGATGATCCCGAAATCGCTCTCTGTATCACTATGCTGCATGCTTGCCGATTCCACAACGAAGACCGGGGGCCAAATACCGCTATAGGCCAAGAGGCCTCCAAGTAGCATCAGAACGATGATCATTCCGCCAATGACGGCCTTGTAGCGCTTGACCACGCCCCATATCTTACCAGGAAGTTCGGACAACAGGCGACTTAACCGACTTCCGTATAATTAATGATGACGAACGAGGGAATTAATAATATACGGCTATATTCGGAAAGGATGAGCGATAGGCCGGACAACGACACCTACTTCATGCGCATGGCCGAGCTGGTAGCCACCCGTTCCACCTGTTTGAGGCGTAAGGTGGGGGCGGTCATCGTGAAGGAGAAGAGGGTTCTCACCACTGGCTACAACGGCGCTCCCCGTGGTCTTCGCCACTGCGAGGAGGTGGGCTGCGTCCGCCAGCAGAACAACATCGAATCGGGCACCAGGCACGAGCTCTGCCGGGGGGTCCACGCAGAACAGAACGCCGTCATTCAGGGTGCATATTTCGGGGCAAGCATCAAGGGCGCCACCATCTACACTACTAACTTTCCCTGTGTCCTCTGTGCCAAGATCCTGCTCAACGCCGGCATCGACGAGATCGTTTACCTGGACACATATGTGGATGAGCTGTCCAGAAATATCTTGGATGAAGCGGGCATTAAAGTAAGACGTTACGTAAGTCCGGTAATATAATAGTCATTATTAATATAATATTGGTATTATTATATCATAAAGGTTCGATTCTAATATTAATTATTAGAACGATAACACTGGATTCTGATTTAATATTCCTGTAAGGAATCATAGATTTGTCGCTCATAATTAAATTTTATCAGCGTCCAGGGTACAAATTAACAAATGGTTTATATACTTTGATTAAATTCCCAGACTAACCTTCCGGGGAGACGCCTGTGAATAGATCTGACATTCTTCTTCAAGTAAAGGACGCCGAGGCTAAGGCGCAGCAGATCGTCAAGGAGGCGGAAGAGAAGCAGAGGACCATCATATCCTCCGCTAGAAGAGAGGCCGCCACCCATATGAACGAAGCCGATGAGAAGCTTAGAACTGAGTTCGACGCTAGGTTCGCTAAGGAACGCGAGACAATCGCGGCCGAGAGGCAGACCTACCTGAACAAGGGGAAGGACGAGGCTGCGGCCATCAAGGTCAAGGCTGACGCCAAGGTCCCCGATGTTATCACCCATCTGATGCAAGGCTTCGAGAGGACTTTAGATGTTGCTGCCAAAAGGAATGAATAGGGTCCTCATCGTAGGGTCCAGAGGGGCATTGAAGGACACCATCGAGGTCCTATACCAGTTGGAATCAGCCCATCTCATCGATTTCAGCGCTGACGAGGTTGGATTCAGTCTCGGGGCGCCATTGCCAGCCTCATCCGATGCCTCACAGAAGCTCCTGAAGCTTCGGTCCCTGGAAAAAGACCTCGACCTAGAGTCGCTGGAGGTCAAGGACCAGATGGACGTGGCCAAGATCGAAGAGGAGCTCTCAGCTACCCTTATCGAGCTAGAGGGAGAGATGACCGGTGCCATGGAGTCCAAGAACAACTTCCAGGTCCGAATGAACGAGCTTGAGGCCGAGAAGGCCGTCATGCAGTACTTCCAGGGCATCCCTTTAAACCTAGAACTTTACCGAGATTACGATTCATTGAAGGTCTTCACCGGAAAGGTCCGTGGAGACCCCACCGTCGCACTGAAGGCCGCTTTGCCCCAGTACGAGCTATTCCTTTCCGAAGACAAGGGATTCGTCGCTTTATTCGTACCTAATGCTCTGGCCGAAGAGGCCCAGAAGGTCTTGGTCCAATTCGGTTTCACAGAGGTGACCGTACCTGCTGGGGGCGGATCACCACAAGATCTGTTGGCCAAGGCCGATGACGAGCTGGTCACCCTTAAGGGGGGGATGGAGGACTCGGTCAAGAAGCTGGAAGAGCTCAGAGAGAAGCACGCCTCCTTCGTAAGGGCGGCCGACGAGCACCTCAGCATAATAGTGGAAAAGGCCGAGACCCCATTGCGGGTAGGCACTACTGATTATACGTTCGTCATGGATGCATGGATCCCAACCGAGGACATGCCCAAGGTGGAGAAGGTCATCTCTGAGAAGCTTGGTGGCAGGGTCCACCTGGAATCGCTGGGGGTCATGTCCCGCAAAGAGACGCATGCCCATGGTGATGAGGTCGAGCAAGAGGAGGAGATCCCCACCAAGCTGGAGAATGGTAAGACGGCCAAGAAGTTCGAGTTCTTGACCAGATTGCTCTCCATGCCCAAATACCGGGAGATCGACCCTACCGCGGTCATGATGATCACTCTCCCCCTATTCTTTGGGCTGATGATCGGGGACATGGGTTACGGAATACCGTTCATTATCTTGGGCGCACTAGGTCTCAAGAAGTGCACCTCCGACGAATGGAGGATCATCTCCACATTATTGTTCTTCGGAGGAATTTGGGCCACTGTATTCGGCTTCTTCCTGTTCGGGGAGGCCTTAGGAATGCACTTTGCATTGCAACCCGAGGACATCAGCTGGTCCTCGTTGCTGGGTGTTCAACTGCCACACGAGTTCAGTGTAGCCGGGTTCGAGCTACCTATCGGCATATACAGTAAGCTGCACAATGTGCGGGAGATCCTGTACATGACCGTGTGGATCGGTCTGATCCACCTGTTCATGGGATACTGCATAGGCTTCTACAACAAGTCCATCCGTTACGGTTTGGGTCACGCGATCAAAGAGCGCTTCAGCTGGCTTCTGATCGTCATCGGTGGCGCGCTTTTGCTGCTCTTCATCGTGGATGCCATGATCAGGGGCGTAGCGGTGGAGATCACCGATCTGCGCATTCTGATCGCCGTACCTCTCATGCTCGTAGGGGTCGTCCTGGCCTATATGGGTGAGGGAGCTGGCGCCATATTGGAGCTGCCCGGATTGATGGGCAACATCATATCATATACTCGTCTCGGAGCGATAGGAATGTCCAAGGCCGGTCTAGCACTGGCCTTTAACACCATAGCCTGGGAGTACATCTTCGGTCACAACCCGGAGATCTTAGGGTCCAACAGTGGGGACATCATCATGTTCATCGCCGCATTGGCCATATTTGCGATCGGTCATCTGACCATCTTCATATTGGCTATCATATCCGCGGGGCTGCACAGCCTCAGGTTGCACTACGTAGAGCTCTTCATGAAGTTCTACGAGGGCGGCGGTGTTGAATTCAAACCTTTGAAAGTGATTCGTAAGTACACAGTAGAGAAAAAAGGAGTAGGTGAGTAAAAATGGCAGACAGTGGTTTAATAGCGCTTAGTGCTGGAATCGCAATTGGTGTGACTGGTTTGGCATCCGCCTGGGCGGAGAAGGAGATCGGTTCCGCCGCCATAGGCGCCATGGCCGAGAACGAGAAGCTCTTCGGTAAGGGACTTATCCTGACCGTCATTCCAGAGACTATCGTCATCTTCGGTATGGTCGTAGCGATTCTGCTTTGGCTCAACATGTGAACGCAGCGGAACGTAAAGGAACGCACAAAAGGTAAGAGGCCGACGCATGGCATTGGATACTGTAGTTGAAAACATAATGGAGGGCGCCCGAGCTAATGCTGGGAAGTTCATCCAACAGGCGGAGAAGGAGAAGCGAACCATCCTCCAACAGGCGGACGAGAAGATCAGCTCCAAGAAGCTGGCCCAGCAGAAGGAGATGGAGATCGCTCTAAAGCGCCTCAAACAACAGGAGATATCCAGTGCCGAGCTCGAAGCGAAAAGGATAGTCCTGAACGCCAAGAAGGACGTCATGGACCGATCGTTCCAGGTAGCCCTTAGCTCACTGCTCAACATGGACGAAGGCAACCGTGGTAGAATGTATCGCAAGATACTGGAGAGCGGAAAGTCCGTCATCCAGTCTCCCAAAGTATATTGCCCCCGGGGCGAGTCCAAATTGATCAGTGCGGTGACCGGGTTGGTAAAGGTGGAAGAAACCGACATGGAGGCCGGGGTCATCATAGAGGATGCCTCGGGCAATGTTCGGTTGGACTGCCGCTTCCGGGTACTCCTGGGAAATGTTTGGGACAAGGAACTGAAGAACGTCTCAAATATATTGTTCGGGTGAAAGGATGTTGTCTATTTGGGTTAGCAAGGGTAATTATCCATACGTGACCGCCAGGGTCAAAGCGAAGAAGAGCCTGCTGATCTCGAAGGACAACTACCCCAAGCTAATGCTGATGGACCTGAACGAGATCGGCCGCTTCCTTGGTGAAACCCAGTATCAGGTCGAAATGACCGAACTGGCCACCAAGTACGACGGCGTCAATCTAATCGAGCTCGGCACCAGCAGGAATTTAGCCAGGGTGTTCACGGACATACTGGGCTATAGCAAAGGGAACCTCCGCGAGATGCTGGAGCGCTACCTGATGCGCTGGGATGTGTGGAACATCAAGACCGTGCTTCGCGGGAAATACTATGGCGCCTCCACGGAGGAGATCCAAGAGGACATAGTCGCTGCGGGGAAGTTCGACGAGGAGTTCATTAACACACTGATATCCCTCGAGGACGTGGAAGCGGTCCTTAAGGAGCTGAGGAACAAGGAAGGACTGGGTATTCCCGACGAGGTCGTCAAGGAATACCAGGAGACCATGACCTTGGCCCCCATCGAGGATTATTTGGACAAACTATACTACGCTGAGGTACTTGCCTGTGTAAAGTGCCGGGACAAGGCCGAGCAGCTGTTCAAGCAGTTCCTCCGCAAAGAGGTGGACGTCACCAATTTGATGACCCTAATGAAGCTCAAGAAGGAGGGGCTTACCCCGGAGAACCCGGAAAAGTACTTCATCGAGGGCGGAGAAGAGCTGCAGATTAAGGCGTTGGTCGAGCTTAGCAAAGTGGAGACCATGGACCGTCTGGTGAGCGAACTGACCAAGTATTCATTTTACATGGATATCAAGGACGCATTGGAGGAGATGAAGCAGACCGACTCTCTGAGTTCGGTAGGCCTCGCTATGCAGAAGCACCTCCTGAAGCGTACCCAGAAGTTCTCGCACATCTATCCGTTGTCCGTCCTACCCATCATGGACTACATGTTGAGAAAGAAGCAGGAAGTGGACAACATCAGGATAATCGCGAGATGCAAAGAGAGCGATCTGGCACCGGACCAGATAAAGAAGCTGTTGGTGATGTAATGGACATTGCTATCTTAGGCAACAACGAGTTCGTTCTGGGCTTCCGATTGGGTGGAGTGAAGCGTATCTACACTACCAAGCCCAACGATTACGAGGCCAAGGTTCTGGAGCTCATCAACGACAGCACTATTGGCGTGTTAGCGATCGATTCCTCCGACATGGAGCTCATGAGCCCCAACGCCCGGAGGAAGGTAATGGAAAGCATTGCCCCCGTCGTGGTGATGGTGGGTAAGGCCGAGAGCGACCTGAGAGAGAAGGTCAAACGAGCTATCGGCGTTGATCTGTACAAAACTAATTGAGGGGTATGACATGGGAAAGGAAGGCGTGATCTATAGAGTTGCAGGGCCTGTCGTTACGGCGGTCGGCATTTCGCCTAGAATGTATGACGTTATCCTGGTGGGCAAGGAGCAGCTCATGGGAGAGGTCATCAAGATCGTGGGCGATAAGACCGTCATTCAGGTGTATGAGGATACCTCAGGCGTGCGACCGGGAGAGAAGGTCGTCGATACTGGACAGCCCCTCGTAGCAGAGCTGGGCCCTGGTCTCCTGGGAAGCGTGTATGATGGTATCCAGAGACCGTTGCCGGTCTTGATGGAAAAGATGGGCAATTTCATTGAGAGAGGAGTTACGGCTCCTGGACTGGACCACAGTACCAAGTGGCCCTTCACCCCCGTGGTGAAGCAGGGCGACAAGGTGGAGGCGGGACAGACCATCGGAACCGTACCGGAAAGGGCCATCACCCACAAGGTCATGGTACCCCCGGGCATCAATGGTCAAGTTGACATGATCAAACAGGGCGACTTCACTGTGGACGACATCGTGGCCGTCATCGACGGCAAAGAGGTCCGCATGATGCAGAAGTGGCCCGTAAGGCGCGGTCGGCCGTTCGGAAAGAAGATGGCCCCCGACGAGCCGCTCATCACCGGACAGAGGGTGCTGGACACGTTGTTCCCTCTGACCAAGGGGGGCACTGGCGCCATCCCGGGCGGTTTCGGTACCGGCAAGACCGTTACCCAGCAGCAGCTGGCTAAATGGTCCGATGCCGAAATAGTGGTCTACATCGGTTGCGGCGAACGCGGCAACGAGATGACCGAGGTGCTGACCTCCTTCCCAGAACTGGTGGATCCCAAGTCCGGCAAGCCGCTGATGAACAGGACCGTGCTCATCGCCAACACCTCGAACATGCCCGTGGCTGCTCGTGAAGCAAGCGTCTACACCGGTATGACCATCGCCGAATACTTCCGTGATATGGGTCTTAACGTCTCATTGATGGCCGACTCGACCTCCAGATGGGCAGAGGCCATGAGGGAGATATCCTCTCGTCTGGAAGAAATGCCAGGTGAGGAAGGATACCCCGCTTACCTGTCCGCTAGGCTTTCCGAGTTCTACGAGAGGGCCGGCAAGGTCGTCACCCTATCCGGTGGCAACGGGTCCATCTCCGTGGTCGGGGCAGTTTCCCCGCCTGGTGGAGATTTGAGCGAGCCGATCACGCAGAACACCTTGCGCATCGTCCGTGTGTTCTGGGCCCTGGATACTAAGTTGAGGGAGAGGAGGCATTTCCCCGCCATCAACTGGTTGACCTCGTACTCTCTGTACTCAGGACAGCTGGACGGATGGTACAAGAAGAACGTGGCCGAGGACTTCCCCGAGCTGCGTAACTGGGCCATTGAACTGTTGCAGAAGGAGGCCGAACTGCAGGAGATCGTACAGCTGGTCGGGTCTGATGCCCTCCCCGAGGAGCAGAAGCTGACCCTGGAGATCACCAGGATGATACGCGAGATATTCCTGCAGCAGAACGCCTATCACCCCGTGGACACCTATTCGCCGATGGCCAGGCAGTACACCTACCTTAAGCTCATCAACCGTTTCTCGATCAACGCCAACAAGGCGGTGGAGAACGAGGTGCCGGTGGAAGACATAGCCAATATGGCCATCAGGAACCGTATGGCCAAGTCCAAGTTCGAGGATAACATCGACGACGAGCTGAAGGCCATCGCCGAGACCATGGACAAGGAGTTCGAAGCCCTGGGAGGTAAGTAAATGACATCCAAGGAATACCGCTCGATCACGCAGATCGCCGGGCCGCTGGTCTTCGTGGAGAAGACCGAGCCTGTAGGATACAACGAGCTGGCCGTGGTCACCCTGCCTGACGGCACAGAAAGGATGGGACAGGTGCTGGACAGTTCCGACACCGTGGTCGTCATTCAGATGTTCGAGGGAACCTCAGGCATCCCCCGGACGGCAGGCGCCCGATTCTTGGGCGAGACCATGAAGATGCCGGTGTCCAAGGACATGCTGGGCAGGATCTTGTCCGGTTCCGGTAAGCCGTTGGACGGAGGTCCGGCCATAGTGCCAGAGGACCGTCTGGACATCGTCGGTGCCGCCATCAACCCCTGGGCTCGCGACAACCCGTCCGAGTTCATTCAGACCGGCATATCCACCATCGACGGCATGAACACCCTGGTCAGGGGGCAGAAGCTGCCCATCTTCTCCGGGTCTGGTCTGCCTCACAACGAGATCGCTCTTCAGATCGCTCGTCAGGCGAAGGTGCTCGGGTCCACCGAAGACTTCGCCGTGGTGTTCGCCGCCATGGGAATTACCGCCGAGGAAGCTCAGTATTTCATGAAGGACTTCGAGAGGACCGGCGCTCTGAAGAGGGCGGTGGTGTTCTTGAACCTGGCCGACGATCCCGCCATCGAAAGGATCATCACCCCTCGTTTAGCGTTAACCACCGCGGAGTACCTGGCATTCACCTTGGACATGCACGTGTTGGTCATCCTGACCGACCTTACGAACTATTGTGAGGCGCTGAGGCAGATCGGCGCCGCCCGTGAGGAGGTGCCCGGCCGACGTGGTTATCCGGGGTACATGTACACCGATCTGGCGATGCTGTACGAGCGCGCCGGTAGGATCAAGGGCAAGAAGGGAAGCATCACACAGATCCCCATCCTGTCCATGCCAGGTGATGATATCACCCATCCGATCCCCGACCTGACCGGGTACATCACCGAGGGTCAGATCGTGGCCAAGAGGGAACTGTTGAGAGCGGGCATCTACCCGCCCATCGACGTCGGTTCCTCCCTTTCCCGTTTGATGAACGAAGGTATCGGCAAGGGACGTACCAGGGAAGACCACAAGGCCGTCTCCGATCAGTGCTACGCCGCCTATGCGGAAGGACGCGATCTGCGCGGACTCGTGGCCATCGTTGGAAAGGAAGCTCTCTCCGAGAGGGACCGACATTTCCTGGACTTTGCTGACATGTTCGAGAAGCGCATCGTTAAGCAAGGCAAGGAAGAGGACCGCACCATCGAAGGTACCTTGGACCTGATGTGGGATCTGCTAGCGTCCCTGGACGAGAGGCAGCTGACCAGGATCGACCGTAAGTACATCGAGAAGTACCATCCGAAGTACCGCAAGAAGGAATAAGGATGCCAACCGCCGACGTCAAACCAACCCGCTCCGAGCTCCTGGAGATCAAGAAGAAGATCAAGCGGACCAAGTCCGGCTATAAGATCCTCAAGATGAAGAGGGACGGGCTGATCCTTGAGTTCTTCAAGATCCTGGAGCAGGCCAAGGACATCAGGGAGAAGGTCAACCATGATTACCAGGAAGCGATGGAGCGCATAGCTGTGGCCAAGGCGGTCGACGGCGCGATCGCGGTGCAGAGCTCCGCATTCGCTCTCAAGACCCACCCGGAACTGTCACTACGCTCCAAGAACATCATGGGTATCGTGGTCCCGGAGATCGAGGCCACCTCGATCCGCACTCCCATGGACCAGCGCGGTTACGGCGTTATCGGTACTTCCGTCTACATTGACGAGGCGGCCAAGTCCTTCGAGAACTTGGTGGAGACGGTCATCGAGGCGGCGGAGATCGAGACCACCATGAAGAAACTGCTGGACGAGGTCGAGAAGACCAAACGCCGGGTCAACGCTCTGGAGTTCAAGGTCATCCCCGAGCTGGAGGAGGCCCAGGCCTTCATCCGTTTGCGCCTCGAAGAGATGGAGAGGGAGAACACCTTCCGGCTGAAGCGCATCAAGCAGAAGGCGGAAGCCCAAGGATGAACATCGAAAGAATCATTTTAAAGCTCTTCGGAACTCCGGAGAAAAAGGCCCGCCTGATAAGGTGGACCTGGCTTATTTCCCTTTTAATGTTGCTCTTAGGGTACTTTCTCATCGTCATATTCTGGGACGGTTGAGCCTACAACAGGTCCAAACGTCCGTCCTCAAGGTGGTATATCGCACCCAGGACATCGACCTCGGTCCTCGGCAGCACCTTTTTCAGAGTGAAGCGAAGCTCCCCTACCTGGCGCAGTACCCATTCCTCGTCGGTGAGATGATGAAACCCGAACCAGTCACGAAGGTTTTCATTATGGGTCCCCAGGCGCTGTATTAATTCCTCCTCATCGACAAGTTCTATCACCCGATCGTCAAGACCGGTCGGACAGCTCATGCCGCACTGGCTATGGCCGACCACCAGCACCTTCCGGCATTCCATTATGGTCAGGCATATTATCAGGGAGCGCAGCGCATCCGCGGTTACGGAATTACCCGCGTTCCTCACGATGAACACCTCGCCCGGGGAAAGCCCTAGCATCTCCAAAGGAGGTATTCTGGAATCCATGCAGGTCAATATCACAGCCTTGGCCGAGCCATTGAACCGTGGCTGCCCTGGGTATGACGCTCTCCATCGTTCATTCCCGCGTTTCAGATTATCGATAAAAAGATCGCTACCATCCTCTACACAGGGTGGGGCTGGGGGCATTAACTTCCAAGCAGGGGATGTATATTAAAAACATTGCCCATCAGAAAGCAGCTAACGAGGGCTTCCCGGTACCCAGATTCACCAGGGTCAACTTGGCCGGGTCCGGCACGAAGTTATGCATCTTCTGAAAGGAGGTCTGGTCCTGCCATGTCGAGGCATTGATGAGGCGGATTCCGTTATATGATGACACGCCGGCACCGTGAACGTGACCGGTGACGAAGATGTCTGGCACCTCGTCGATCACCAGATAGTCCCGCCTCTCCGGGGCGAAAGGGGTCTTCCCTCCGTAAGTGGGTGCCAAGTGCCGCCGCTTCAGCATTTCCTCCATGGCCTTCAGCGGTTGGGAGTATGACAGACCTTTGATGCCGTTGACCATGTCATCGAAGCTCTTCCCATGGTAGGATAGGATGGTCCGCCCCTCTATACGCAGATACGCTGGGTTCCCGATCTGCATGATGTTGGAATCGAAGAGCCTACTTACCTCACCGTTCAACGCTGGCTGAGGCTCCGCCGGACGCACCATGTCATGGTTCCCAGGCTGCATGACGATACGGATGTTGTCCGGTACCTCCTTAAGGTGCTCGGCCAAGGCCTTGTACTGATCTATTATGTCCTCGATGAGCAGCTCCTCCTCCTGACCTGGGAAGATGCCTACGCCGTCCACGCAATCACCGGGGATCACGATGTACTGCAGGTTCAGATCTTCGGCCTCATCCTTTAGCCAGGAGATCATGTTCCTCCAACGTTCCTCCAAGAAGGTGTTGCTGCCTATGTGCACATCGGACATGAACGCGACCTGGGTGGTAGAATCGTTCTCCTCCATCCCCGATCGGATGGGAACGTCGGGACGGACCAGTTTTTTCAGGATGATCTTACGGTCCTTCTGCGTCAGCTTGCCTATGATACCAACGACCTCGTCCTGCAATACCGAGTCCTGGATCAATTTATGGTCCTTCGGTACCATGACAGTGCAGCGGGCGGTATCGTCCTCGATATCCAGGATCATCTCCCCGCTGCGCGTGGTCCGCACCTCGTTGACCATGCCGATGACCTTGATCTCCTTGTTCGAATCAGAGGTCCGGTTGGGGTCCAACACCCTCTGGATGGTCTGCGCCCCGGCCAATTCCATACGACGCAGTAAGATCTGGCGCAGAGAGGCGTACCGATCTTGGAAATATCGGGCGAAACCCTCTACCGAGGCCAGGCATTCTGAGTGCGAGGTGATGTCGCGGAGGACCTCCACCTCACCGATCCTTCTCTTCCCTGAGGCCATCGGACGAGGCAAGCTCGTAAGCCGCGGGGTCTCAACCCGTACCACCGTACGCACATCCCTCATGGTCACCACCAATGGGCGGTGGACCATCTGGGATATGACCTGGCGGGCGAATTGCAATGGGGCGTCCTGACCCAGAATGTACTCCTCGGTCTCGTGGTCCAAAAGGAAACCATCATTGGCCAAGGCCTCAACGATCCTGCTGCGCATTCGAGATTCTCATGCCGCCCCCATTTTAAATAGTTTCTTCAAATATCATTATTCGATGGTTGATACTGTGGCCCGGGCCAGGTTGTTCCCGACCGAGGACCCTGAAAAGGTGAGGAAAGCCCTGTTGAATCTCTTCCCCGCGGCCGAGATGACGACGCAGGGGGATGAAATGATCGGCCGCACAGAGGACCTGTCCCGTTTCAAGGAACTGATCCGCAACCACCGGATCTTGGACAGCACCAGAGCGGTCATGCTGCGCGGGGTTTCAGAGGGAACGATCATCTTCCAGCTGAACAAGCAGGCAGCATACGTTGGGAAAATAAGCTTCGCCGAGGGAAGGTCCCCGCTCGGCCCCATAACGGTCGTTATGATCGTTTCGGACCCGGAGGCGACCGTCGATGACGTGGCTCCATCCACCGTGGACGGTTTAATTCCATGATAGCCATCTCTTCACCGCATATCTCCAGATGGGACTTCCCATACGCCATCGGGAAGGTTGCAGAGCATTACCAAGCATGGGAAATAGTTGCCGAAGGGCGGCATTTCCTTCGTGATATCATTGACGATTTCCTTGAACTGTCGCCTTCATACGATCTTCAGTACTCCATTCATGCCCCTCTGAGCGACATCAACATCGGGGGGCTCAATCCCCGGCTCAGGGAGGCGTCTCTGAAAGAGGTATTGGATTGTTTGGAGATCGCACACCGGATGGGGGTGGACCTAGTGACCATACATCCCGGTTTCATCTCCCCGCTGGCCAGGCTGGACCGCGAGGCGGCGGTGGCCGCCACCAAGTCATCGATGAAGGCCATAGATGCAAAGACCAAGGAACTGGGAATACGGGCCGCTCTGGAAAACATGCCAGAGATGCCAGTGGCCATGGCGAAAGACCCTAAGGAGCTGTGCCATTTCCTTGAGGGGACCGAACTGGGGGCGTGCTTCGACCTAGGTCACGCCAACACCGTTGGCAACATCCCCGATTTCCTGGAGATGAAGGAACGGTTCATTAACATGCACGTACACGACAACGCCGGTGACCGGGACCAGCATCTGGTGATCGGGGAAGGCAATACAGACTTCCGGAAATGGCTAGGGGCGTTTCGGCCATATGCGGGGAGATACGTCATCGAGGCTCGGGAGTTCGATCGCTCCCTGTTATCCCGAGACAGATTGTCTGCCATCCTTTCCTCCTTGGATCGAGATTAACTATCTTTTCCGCAGCGCGAGCATACGAAGCGACCTTCCTGGTAGCGAGCCTCGGTGCTGCCGCAGTTCATGCAGACGAAACCGAACGAGGGTCCGTACGCCGGTCCGGAATATGGTTGGTACGGCTGGGCCGATGCCATCGGCTGATAGTACGCGGCCAAAGGTCTCTTGCTCTCCCACACCAGGAAGGTCCTCCCACAGAAGAGCTCCAAGCCCCGGATGGAATAGTAGATCAGGTATACCGCCCCGACGATCATGGCCACCAGCAGGAACAATCCCATGGCTAGGTCGGTACCGTCTCCCTGCCAGACCTCCATGGGCATGGAGAGATAATCGATGAAGAAGTGCAACATGATGCTGGCATAGATGCCATATTTTAGGAACAGGTATCCCAGTGCCAGTCCGGCCAGGAAGGTCGGTAGGACCTTGTAAAGGTCCCAGCTGAACACGTGGGCGAAGGCGAACATGGCCGAGGAAAATATCAGGAACAACTTTTCCCAGGATCCTATCTGGAAACCTCCGCCAAGGATGTATCGGCGGTAGGGACCCGTTTTTCCCTTTACCGCGTACACGACCGCCAATGGCAGGCCTATGAAAAGTATGCGGCAGATTACCTCCTCCCAGACAGAAGCACGCAGAAGGCTGTAAAGCAGCTCCCAAAGCTCAGAACCGGCGGTGCCACCACTAGAAGGGTCGATCCCGAACAACCCCAGGGTCAGGTAATAGGCGGCGTTCATCGTCAGGACGGCCATGAACAACGTGCTGATGACGTAGATGGGGGAGTGCTTCGTGGGCAGGAAACGCAATTCCCTACTGAACTCCTTCCGGCTCAGGTAGAGCATGAACACGAACGATAGCAGCACCGAGGCCACCAATAGTATGTAGAAGATGACGAATGCCAGGCCAGGTAGGCTAAGGAAACGTACCAGCCAGGGAAGGGCGACGTAGAGCGAGGTCGTCTTGTCCCAAGCCTCGGGAATGACCAGGCCCATGCCCCATAACATAATGCCAACATTTAAGGACACCAGGGCCAGAATGATCAAGGTCATGACGGCGCCAATGCCCCGTATCACCTCCCGTGCGGTCTGTATGCTGCTCTTCTGTACGATCAACCGGGGTGGCGGGGCATAATAATCGTACTGTCGGGAGGCAGCCTCGTCCTGCAATGTCAACGGCATGCCGCAATGAGGGCAGAACATAGCGTCCTGCGGCATAGGCGACGCGCAACGTGGGCACGTGCGAGGCTCACCGTGGTCCATACCCCCTTTCATCTTGGGCGCTCTATTTTTAACTGTCGATTCAGACCCCATCCCTTGAAACTCAGTTTCTGAATATTTTTTTACCCATAAATAAGGCCAGTATGGAAAAGGCGCTAAGCAAACCTTTATAGTTTTACTAAATGTTCCATAGGCAATATAATGGAGGCAACCGCAATGGATGACGATGCGCCGGGTAAAAAAGTCGATTTCGTTACAATGAGTTCTGAAAAGATCCCCTTTGGCCGCAACAACTTCATCGAGGTGGCGCGCAAGAAGGCTATCACCGATGATGGTGAGAACGAGTTCATTTCGCTCTCCCGGGGATATTACCTGCCCGACGGCACCGAGCGGTTCAAGAAATCCGTGACCATTCCAGATGATCCGGCGATCAAGAACTTCGTCATAGAGAAGATACGCTCGATGTGAGCGTTCTCAATCTTATTTTTCCATTATCAGTTCAAGATAGGACCGGCGTTCGTTCCCTTTTAGGCCAAGTTGTCGCTTCAACAGCATGATCTTCTCTTTACCGGCAACAAGGTCCTCGCCTTCGTACTCCAGTTCGACGTAATCACCCAGACCTTCCACCCGGTCCAAGCATATCTCCACATCCTGGTACGAATATACCGTGCGGCTTTTAGCCACCCGTAAAAACGGTTTGAACCCCACCCTTTCCAGTACAGAGGACATGAGTGATAGGTCCTCCACGCCCAGTTCGATCTCCTCTCGCATCTTTGTATCCGCGTCCATTTTCGGTCCCTTGTAGGTGATGCGAGATCGGTCGTTCTCCCTTCTCAGCCTCAGGGCCTCATCCGTGACCCCGAAATCACGTTCTGGGTGGGAGAAGTATACGTCTTCCTGATCAAGGTCCTCGACGTGCTCGGCGCCAAGTTCTTTCAGTCGGCGTTCCAACCCGTTCAGGTCCGGGCAGGGCACCTTTATCTCCAGCTCGATCATGGGCTCAATCCCTACTCCCGATTGCAATATATAAATTACTGGAATCTAATGAAGTATGTGATCGCATGGAAAAGAACGAGCTGGGTCTGTTGCAGGTATACACTGGCGATGGCAAAGGTAAGACCACCGCTGCCATGGGTTTGGCGTTGCGCGCCTGGGGCCATGGCCTTCGTATCTGCGTTATCCAGTTCATGAAGAAAGGCGAAGATTACGGCGAAGTTCGCGGATTGCGTAAGATGGACGTGGACGTGTTCCAATTCGGTTCGGGGAAGTTGATCGTCAAGGGCCGCCACTGCCAGGACGACCTAGACTGCGCCCGCCACGCATTGGAATTTTCCCGCGAGACCCTGGCATCCGGGGAGTATGACCTGGTCATACTGGACGAGGTGAACGTGGCCGTCTATTTCGACCTTATATCATGTGACGATGCGATAAACATGCTACGGAAGAGGGACCGTGGTGTGGAGGTCGTATGTACTGGGAGGAACGCCCCCGAGGAACTGAAGAGGGAGGCGGACCTGGTGACCGTCATGGTCGTCGAGAAGCACCCTTACGACGGCGGCCTGGAAGCTAGAAAGGGCATAGAGTATTAATTTATTATTTAATTCCAGGATACAAATAGTTAAATAGTAATTTGCTGACTATTACTTAGTAGCACGTGCTATCAATAGGCGGTGACCGCCATGAGTAAATTCAACAAGAAGCTATCCAAATCAAGGTCCGGAGTATCCGATATAATCGGTAACCTATTAATCCTGGCCATCACCGTCTCTTTATTCTCCACTGTACTTTTCTTTGTCACTAGTATGCCCGCCCCCGTTGAGGCCACCTTCACAGATCTGGAACCAAGCATATCTGCCGACATTGACGGCGTCCTCATCTCCGTCACCCATAAAGGTGGACAGACGTTGAACAACTGGTCCACAGGCATCTACATTTTCGTTAATGGTGCATATACTGGTGAATTGTATATCGCCAGTGGCGGGATAGCCGATGAAAAATGGGAGACCGGGGACGTATGGGTCTATAACCAAAGCTACAATGGCACTCTCGATTCCCTATCCATGCTCGTGGTGGACAAGAATTCCAATTCAATAGTGTGGCAATCCGATCTAATTGGAGGGGCCAGCGATATAGCCCTCCCTCCGATCATTGGAAACCGCTGGACCGTGCCGATGATCGGTACCAAGAACAAACCTCTCACCTTCCACATCACCATCATAGATCCAAACGATGACCTGGATTATAGCAGCGCCAGACTTGACGCGTCATATCTGAACGGAGTTAGTAATGTTCCATTGATCTATAATGGGGGAAACATGTTCTCCGCGGTTCTCACTCCTACCGTGGTAAGTGAGGAAGGAACCACCGTGATCATTACCGCTAGCGACCTCGCTGGTAACACCGGCAGGGCTCTCATGTCCGTAGTGGTCTATGATTCT
>DATKZX010000022.1 GCA_035527755.1 Methanomassiliicoccales archaeon
GATTCTACGACAAAACTCCCGGTTTTTCTTCTAAAAAAGGGGTTTCCGAGGACGATATAAAGCCCTCTCGGGGAAAGATGACATTACCGAAGGTCCTGACCTACGATGAGATCGATCGGCTGCTCATCTCCTTCGATGACACCAATGACTTTGCTGTATGTAGGATGATGTATCATTCCCCATACATTAGTCCATTGTGAAGCCATTGCGCTTCCACGGGGTGCAGATTCCTCCGGGCTTGTCATGTACCTCAGGGACGGCCGTCCTGTAACCGTTCATCTGCTCGTAGCAGCCCGCCGAAATGCCCACAATCCCTGCCCTGATAATGATAATGGATTCTCTTAACATGCTCATAAAATTTTTTTAAAAAAAAGGTTTCTATCGCATCTGTCTGCTCAATTCGATCCGGCCCAGTTCAACATCGACCCTCCTCTGATCGGGAGACTCTTGCCTAGATGGAAAAGATGAGCGTTGGGGAGCGGCCCTGGTGACGATATCCTTGAGCATTGCCGCAATGCTATTCACCGTACCGCTCAAGAAGCTTTTAGAACTGGTGCCAGAAACGAGCGTGATGTTCTCCTGCAGGTTCACACCGCTCGAACTGTCCACGAGCTCGACCATTGGTTGTGGCATTCCAAAGGAGCAGGTAGGACCGCTGATGGCCGATATATCGACATCGGCCATTTGTCCAACGTCCACAACACTGATCCACGAGGCATATGTAGTGATATATTGTTCCTCCAGGGGCATAGCAAGCCCCGGGGTGACAATCTCTGGGTCATCGAGCTTAGCATCTTTTTTCTCTGGTGCTCGGATCATGCTGCCAACTCCTGGTGACGCTCAATATCGCCGAAATTGGGGATCAGAGACCCAAAACCTAAGAAAAAGACGGCGTTCAGTCCTAGAATTGCGACGGGATAGATGTGCACCGAGCTATCATAGATAGGCAAGTATGCCAGCAGATCGAATACCACCATCAATATGACAGAAAGGGACAGGTACTGCATCCTTGTCCAGTTCAGTCTGGCAGATACGTATGGGAATACGAGAGATGCAGCTAATCCGATGATGATGGCGATGGCGCCCCATCTTATCGCCCAATCCACCAAACTTCCATCGACCCCATAGCCAGCGGTAATGGCTCTCTGTTCGATCGCCTCCCAGGACCCCATTATTATCATGACGCCTAGGAAGGCTACAGATCCGCCGGCAACGAAACCGATTATTATCTGCTCCTTATTGTTCATTGGTACACCGGCCAGATCGATGAAGAGCCCATTTTATGCCTGACCAGATAGAATAGCCCGATAAACATCAGGACCAGCAGCACCGGGAATATGGCCAGGCCCGCTCCCATCGTCGCCACGGCTGGATCGTCGTTCAGCACCTGCACTATGGCCATGGTATTGACCGTCACGGCCATGGTGATGAGGAAGCCGAAGAGTAGAAGCACCATCCCATAGGCCTTCTCCGGACGGGACATCAGCATGAACAAGGCCAGGAATCCCAGCGGTACACACACTCCCAGGTCCAGATAGCGTATCACCCAGAAGGCGTTGGACGCGTTGGAATACGACCCGTCGGCCAGGTCCCCGTTTCCGATCACTTCGGTTATCTGTCCCAGCCACATCTTAGCGAAGAACAGCAACGCCAAGGCGGTCAAGACCACGAACAACCGCAGCCCCCGTCTGCTGAACGCCGGGGTCTCAGAGTCAGTGAATCGAGGGAGGGTCCCGACCAACAGCAACAGGCCTCCCACCATGAGCGCCAGGTATATCCAGAAGTAGTTCTCCGCATTGCCCGGATACAATGTCCATTCCTGCCCCACGCCTACGGAAAGGCCAGTATAGATCAGGGTGATGGGTGTCAGTATCAGGAAGTACTTGGCACCATCTCGGCGCATCAGCTGCAGGGCGCCGCCAATGAGCAGAAGGGGGGCGATTAGGAACAGATCGGCCAGGTCCTGGCCCATTATCTGCCATTCACCCGATTGCGAAGTATGGTACTGCAGATCTCCGGTCCCTAGAGGTCCCAGGGCAGCCATGACGATAAGGACCAGGGCACAGATAATTGCCGTACCCCCGGTCACGAACCAGGGGATGAGGTCGGTCTCCTGACGGTAGAAGGCAGCCATTTACAGCACCCCATCTAGGTCGCTGGCCCATTTCCGGATGACATTCCAGTCTCGGAGGTCATAGAGCTTGTTCAGATCGATGTCCTTCTCCCCTGCGCCCCGTTCGCCGGTATTGTGTACGCTCAGTATGTCCTTGACCAAGAAGCTGTACTTGCTGAAGTCCAGGACGCCCCCGAAAAGGCCGATGTCGATCGGGTGCAATCCAAATTTATCAGCCACGTCCTGCAGGTACTTGCGTCGATATTCGTCCGCTCGAATGGGGTCGAACATCAGGTCACCGCAGCAGGCGAACATGGCCAGCTTCTTTTTGTTCAGGGTTCTGGAGTTCCTATCCAGGAAGCACAGCGCCTCCTTTGACCAGGAACCGTACTCAATGCCGCTTCCGATGACCACCAATTCGTACTGTTCCAGTTCGATGTTCTTACGTCCACGCAGGTCCAGCATATCTGCCTTGTGCCCCTTTTGTTGCAGAACGGAGGTGATCTCCAGCGCCACTTTCTCGGTCGAACCGTACTTGGTGCCGAAGGCGACCAAGGTCTTCACTGCCCCTCACCCCTGGCGATATCATGGCGTACAAGCGCCAGGTAGGCGATGAAGACCGCCGGGAACACTATACCGAAGGCCGCTGAGGATTGCACAGCTAGTACAGCCCAAACGTCGAAGGCGATGGTCGCCAGGCTCAGAGCTATGGTGCCATTATAGCCCCACCGTTCTCCCGTCCAAAGGCCAAAGGCGGTCAGGAGACCTAGGACCCCTAGGACGAAGAACATGATGTTTATGAACATCATGACCTCGTCCGATACCGGGTTATCCAGCACCGGCCCGCATTCCGCAGAGAGCAGGATGGCTATAACGAGCCTGACCACGCTTTGTAATACGGCTAACAAGCAAACTATTACGATTCCTTTTCTTCTAGGGACGTTCGTTTAACTCACCAAAAACGGCCATGACGCCAGGGGTCTTAGGCGCTCGTCAAACGATCGCGAGAAAAAATAGCCCTTAAGCCCCACTAACATGACCTTTCCTTAACCGAAACGGATGAAAATGTGGTTATCCGCATACCATCCAGAGGTGAAGGGTCACTTTTTCTTTGCCTGTCTCAGCATTTCCTGCAATGATGCCTTCTGATGATCCCCGTAGTAAAAGACAGATCGGATGATGTTCGGTACTACGCTCACGAAGATACCTTCCGCCTCGAGCTCTTGGCAGGCGTTCTGCATCTCCCGCACGTTCCTGCTCCAATAAGTGATTATGACCTGATTGGGCAGGTTACTAAAGGTGTATGTACGCACCGTTCCCGGGGCGAACCGCTTGATCAGCAGGAACGCCGCCTTTTCCCGGGGAACGTCGTCCCTAAGTACCAGGTGTATCTGGCTGATGGTGTCTCCCAGAGTATCGGGCTGCCAGTGGATGGATAGCATGATCAGGTCCTCATGGACCATCCGGTTCAGCCGACGGTTGACGGTCTTTACCGTCGTGCCCAGCTCCTCGGCCACCTTGAATATGGGGCGTCGCGCGTCCATGGCCAACGCTTGAATGATGCGCAGGTCCATGGGCGTGAGCACGCTTCCCGTGAAGGGGGGCAGGGGGATGATGCCTACCTGGGGTTCGCTGATCTGGGCATCGCGCTGTACCGCGGAAACGAAATCGGCCAGCTCCGCCGAATCCTTGACATTTCCATGCACATAAACGTAATTACCGCTGGCCACCTGGAAGATCCCCACCTGAGGTATCGCCCGGAACTTGCGATCGACCTCATCCATGGAACGGGCTCTGGACCAACCATGGACCACCACCCACATGACACCCGTCGCCTTGAAGCTCAGTGTGGCATAGGTGCCGCGGATGATCTCCGCCTCGATCAATGATTGAACGCGCCGATGTACCACCTGGGGGCTTAGGCCTAGCTCCTTCCCCAGAGCGGAATAGGATGTGCGGGAATTGCGCATCAGGAGACGACACAGGGCCACATCGGTCTCGTCCATTGACCCCCCATGGCCTTGGTCCGATTTACATTGTTCTGTCGTCGGGTCGAGGATGGAAAATTGTAGGTTTTAGACAAGATCTGATCGGTCAGCGATCATCCACGTTCGGAGAATCTAAATGTGAATAAAAAAGGAGAGATTTCATCGAACGAACGTGGAACCGAAAAAAACTTTGAAATGCCTTCAAAACTGAGAGAATGAGTGAAAAAAAAGCGGGCTCGGAGGGATTTGAACCCTCGGCCTATCGGTTAAGAGCCGATCGCTCAACCTGGCTGAGCTACGAGCCCGAGTATGCCACGAAATCATATTTACATAGATAAACGTTACGGAAACAGCGTTCATTCGATCTTGCGCCAGAAGGGTACGATCTCCTGGGCCTTTCCCCTCTTGATGAGCGCGCACCCTATCGGCGCTGGAAGATTGGCCACATCGTTCTTTGTCAATCGGTAAGGACGGTTCATCCCGGCTATCTCCGGCAGGTCCTCCATGATCCTGACCAGCACCCTATCCGATGGTTGAGGTGCTTCGACATTTTCCTTGGAACTGCCCCCATTGACCCTTCTAAGGGCGTCGTTCATCTGCCCCCGGTCGACCGTCAAGCAGACCGACCCGTTGTTCGGCGCCACGTGGGCCTCTGGTATCTTTCCTTCCATGGAGTATTCGCGGCACTCATTGATGGAACGTAGTACCTGATCGTACATCTCCCGTTCCTCTTCGGTCAAACGGACCAGGTCGATCTTGGCCCCACTGGACGCCCGTGTGGCCATGGTCAGAATCTTCCTCATGCGCAAAAAGAAGATCTGCTGTCCCTTGCTCAAGACCTTCTTGAACTCGTTGGCCATGCCGCTGGCCTTGAAGGAATACGGGTCCTTGCGTATCTCCTCCTCGCTCTCCCTCTTCAGCTTGGCGAGGAAATCTCGGTAGGCCGGATAGAGGTCACGCCTAACCTCCACCAGGTCAGCGGAGCGCTGCTCCTTGCGGTGGATCTCGGTGACCTCCTTGTAGTTGATCTGTTCGAGAGGAGGCGCCATTATACACCGATTCGATTGTTGATATATGAACCTGACCCAACGGCCGTATTAAACTGGCACCCCCCGCTGGCTCTGCTCAAACGTTAAGTAATCCCGCGGTGTTTTCGTGTCGTGGACCTCTCCAAATGCCTGCGGCCTTCCGGGGCGGATGCGGAAATGGACATCATCGTCACGCCGAGCTCTAATAATCCGGGAGTTCAGGATGTCGATCCCTGGAGGCACAGGCTGGTGGTCAAGGTGCACGCCCCTCCGGAGGGCGGCAAGGCCAACGAAGAGGTGGAGGACCTTCTATCATCAGTGATCGGCGTCAAGGTTCAAGTGGTACGAGGTCACACTCAGAGGATGAAAGTTGTGTTGCTGCATTCCTCTCCGGACAAGGTAAGGGCGGCACTGGAGCATCTGAAATGACGGTCGGTCGCTCCTCCCAGGAACGTCTGGATGAGATGCAATCGATCTTGGATGAGATGGCCGAGCGCTCCCCGGACACGGTCATATTGGTCGAGGGACTGCGCGACCGCGGGGCACTTACCATACTGGGTATTAGAGGCGACATCATCCAGGTGCAGAGCAGCACCGGGATATTCCCAGTAGCGGAAGGGTTGTCACGAGAGAAACGTTCCGCCATCATCCTTACCGATTGGGACCGGAAGGGAGGACAGCTGTGCCGACTTCTAAAGAACGCCTTGAAGGCCAACGCCGTTCCCTTCGATGATACCCTGCGCCGACGGTTGGTGACCATCGCCCGTCAGGACATCAAGGATGTGCAATCGTTACCGTCATTATACTCCCGGCTGGTGCAGGAAGTGCAGGCCAGGTAGCGATGGAAGCGTTCGAAATAACGTTGAAGGGCCGGTATCGATGACCCAGCCAAACAAACTATTTATTGGGATACCGGCCTAGGAGTGAACGTTACCATGCCGTTGGACCGCAGGATGCTGGAGGAACTGGGCATCGAGAACGTCGAGGAACTGTTCTCGGACATCCCAGAGAAGATTCGTATCGAGGGGATACCCCTTCCGCAAGGCAAGAGCGAAATGGAGGTCATCCGAACGGTCCAGGACATGCTCTCCAAGAACCTGACCGCCGAACAGGCCCCCTGCTTCCTGGGCGGGGGCATCTACCATCACTTCATTCCCTCCGCGGTGAGCACCATCACCTCACGCTCGGAGTTCCTTACATCCTATACACCGTACCAGGCCGAGATCAGTCAAGGCATGCTGCAATCGATGTTCGAGTATCAGAGCATGATCTCAGAGCTGACCGCGATGGACGTGGTCAACTCATCTAATTATGATTGGTCCACCGCCCTCGGCGAAGCGGCCACCATGTGCCACCGCATCCTGCCGAAGAAGACGTTCCTGGTGCCGGAGGCCATGAGCTGGGAGAAGAGGTCGGTGCTACGCAACTACGTGTCCGGACCGGAACTGAACATCGTGGAATATTCATACGACCCCTACACCGGCGAAGCTGACCTGGAGGACATTCGGCAGAAGATGACCCATGATGTCTGCGGCTTGTATATCGAGGTCCCCAACCTCTTCGGGATCATCGATTCCCGGGCGCCGCTTCTGAAGAAGGAATTCCCCGAAGTGCCGTTGGTGGTCGGAGTTAACCCGCTCTCCCTGGCGCTGGTGAGACCGCCCGGCGAGTACGGTGCGGACATAGTCATCGGGGAAGGTCAATCATTGGGCCTGCCGATGAACGTGGGAGGACCGCTTCTCGGCCTCTTCGCCTGCACATTGGAACATGTACGCAAAATGCCTGGACGACTGATCGGACTGACGAAGGATAACACCGGTCGGCGGGCGTTCTGCATGACTTTACAGACCAGGGAACAGCACATCCGCAGGAGCAAGGCGACCTCCAACATCTGTACTAACGAGGCATTGCTGGCCATAGCGGTCTCTGCCTATCTGGGCATGGTCGGCAGCAAGGGACTGCGCGCCCTGGCTCGCATCAACATGAGGAACGCCCGGTCCCTCATGCAGCGCATCGATGAGCTGGATGGTTTCACTTCGCCTTTCTTCAACGGTGCGCACTTCAACGAGTTCGTGGTCAAAACGACGGTAAGGCCGGAGAAGCTGAACAAGCTTCTGCTGCGTCACGGGATCATCGGCGGCATGCCGATGCACAGACACCTTCCGCGCCTGAACGACCATATGCTTCTCACCACCACGGAAATGAACAGCGCGGAGGACATCGATCGTCTGATCGTCGCCCTCAAAGAGGTGGTGCAATGAGCTACCGCCAGGCCAGATATGACGAGCCTCTGATCTTTGAGCTGCTAGGAGAGAACGATTTCTGCCTAATGAGCGAGGATGAAGAGAATGTTCCGGAGAGCATGCGTCGAGAGACCCTGTGCCTGCCAGATCTGCCTGAACGAGAGGTCGTGCGCCATTATGTGAACCTCTCCCAGATGAACTTCGGCGTGGACAACGGGATCTATCCGCTCGGTTCCTGCACCATGAAATACAATCCCAAGTACGCCGACCTGCTGAGCTCCTTACCGACGGTGACGTCGGTGCACCCTTGCCAGGACGAGGATTCGTTGCAGGGGGCGTTGCACCTGATGTTCGAGCTGGAGAAGTGTCTCTGCGCCATCTCTGGCATGGACGCGGTTACCTTGCAACCGGCCGCGGGGGCCCATGGTGAGTTCACCGGAATGCTCCTGACGAAGGCGTACCATTCCGCCAACAACCAACAGAGGGACGAGGTCATCGTCCCCGATTCTGCTCACGGAACGAACCCGGCGAGCGCGGCCATGGCCGGTTATACCGTCGTGGAGGTCCCTTCCGGCCCGGATGGGTGCGTTGACCTGGAAGCCTTGAAGGCGTCGCTATCCGAACGTACGGCGGCGGTCATGGTCACCAACCCGAACACCTTGGGACTGTTCGAGAAGGACATCGGCACCTTGGCCGAAATGGTGCACGAGGCCGGAGCGCTGCTCTATTACGACGGAGCGAACCTGAACGCCATCATGGGCATGACCACACCGGGGATCATGGACTTTGACATCGTGCACTTCAACCTGCACAAGACGTTCGCCACCCCGCATGGAGGAGGGGGGCCTGGTGCCGGGCCGGTCGGGGTCAGAAAGTTCCTGGAACCGTTTCTGCCGGTGCCGCGCATCGTATCGGCCGAGGGAAAGTACGCCCTGGAGTTCGATCGCATCGACAGTATCGGCAAGGTCCGTTCGCTGTACGGCAACTTCGCGGTGCTGGTCAGAGCGTACGCCTACATACTGGCCAAGGGAGGGGATGGTCTGAAGGAAGTGTCGCAGAAGGCCGTGCTCAACTCCAATTACCTGAAGAGCAGGGTGGTCGGGACCTACGAGATGCCTTTCGCCGAACTGCGAAAACATGAGTTCGTGATCTCCGCGCGCAGGCTGGCCAAGGAGAAGGGGATACACGCCTCGGATATCGCCAAAGCGTTGCTGGACCGGGGGTTCATGACCCCCACCATATACTTCCCCTCGCTGGTCGAGGAAGCACTGATGATTGAACCTACCGAGACCGAGTCCAAGGAGACCCTCGACAAGTATGCGCAAGCATTGCTGGACATCGCCAATGGGGACCCGGAAGATATCAAGAGCGCGCCGCACAACACCGCGGTGGGACGGGTGGACGAGGTCTATGCCGCCAAAGAGCTCATCCTCAGTTGGAGGATATACCAACGGAAGCAAGGGAGGGGAACTCTTTGAACAGGAAGAAAGGGGCGTTCATAGTACTGGAAGGGATAGACGGCACCGGAAAGAGCACCATCTCCAGGAAATTGGCCGATTGGATGCGGGAGATGGGGCGAGAGGTGGTGCTGACCGCGGAACCGACCAAGGACTGGCTGGGATTGGCCGTACGAAGGTCCAACGAAGAAGGGCTGGACCCCCTCACAGAATCGCTGCTGTTCACCGCTGACCGCTGTGAGCATACCAAACAGATCGTTCAATGGATGGACCAGGGCAAGATGGTGATCTGTGATCGATATTTCGGCTCCACGGTCGCCTATCAGGGCGCCGCCTTGCAGGAGAGCATGGGAGAGGAGGGCCTGCCCTGGCTGGTCCTGATCAACTCACCGGTGATCCGTCGCCCTCATATGACAGTTCTGCTGACCAGCGATGTTGACCTGGCCATGAAACGGGTGGGGGATCGCGGGTCCCTTAGTAAGTTCGAGAGAAGCGATTATCTGAAACAGGTGCAGGAGAACTATCTGATGCTGGTCGATAGGTTCGACTGGCGCATTGTAGATTCCAATGGACCGTTGCCAGATGTGCTCGAGCAGGTAAAGAGGGTCGTACAAGCATACGTTTAAATCGAGACCTTCGAATTTACAGGCATGCATCCCTCCGAGGGAATTCGTGGCAGTGTATCCTCCCTGCTCAGCGGGAAGACCATCGTATTGGGCATCACTGGTTCCATTGCCGCGGTGGAATGCTTCGAGCTTTCCCGGGAACTGATGAGGCACGGTGCGCGAGTGATCCCGGTCCTGTCATCGGAGGCGACCAAACTGGTCACTCCGTACGCCATGAGCTTCGCAACTGGAGAGGAGACCATCACAGAGCTGGACGGACGTGTGCAGCACGTGACCCTGCTGGGAGACGTGCCCGGACGGGCCGATCTTCTGCTCATCGCCCCCTGCACGGCCAACACCATCTCCAAGATCGCCTGTGGGATCGATGATACGACCGTGACCACCATGGCCACGGTGGCCTTGGGATCGGGAGTCCCCCTGCTCATAGCCCCGGCGATGCACGGGGCAATGTTCCACAACCCCATGGTGGCCGAGAACATCGAGCGCTTAAAGAAGGCGAACGTGGAGTTCATCGGTCCGCGCATGGAGGGACGGAAGGCCAAGATCGCCAATATGCAGGAGATAGTCCATGCCACCATCCGCAGGTTGAGCGCCGGGGAGATGTGCGGCAAGAAGGTACTGGTCATCGGTGGTTCCTCCGCGGAACGGATGGACGACATGCGCATAATCACCAATCTCGGGACCGGAGAGACCGCGGTGGAATTGGCCATGGCCGGTTACCATCAGGGCGCGGATATGGAACTGTGGATGGGGCGGCACAGCGTGGCGCTGCCTTCGTTCCTACCGACGCGTCGCTTCGAGAGCTTGGCCGACCTGAAGAATATGATCCCCGATATTTCCCATGACATCGTGCTGGTCCCGGCCGCCCTATCTGATTTTACTTTGAACGGGGAGAGAGGTAAGTTGCCGTCAGAGGAGGGCGGGGTGACACTGCGATTGAAGAGCGCACCCAAGATGTTGCCCCTCATCCGCGAAAGATGCGGAACGGTGGTAGGCTTCAAGGCCGAATCCCAGGTCGATGAGGCGACCCTCCTATCGGAGGCCCGTTCATCGTTGAAGAAGAACGATCTGCTGGCGGTCGCAGCTAACGATCTAAAGGACGTGACCAAGGGTCAGACCAGGATCGTGCTTGTCACTAAAAAAGGAAAAAAGGCCCTGGAGGGCAGCAAGTCCCAAGTGGCCCATATGATCATCACGGAGGTTTCCAACCTATGAAGACCAAGGCGTTCTGCCCCGGGCACATCACCGGACTGTTCCAGGTCTGCGAGCATGAGGATGTCATGACCTGTGGTTCACGAGGCGCTGGATTGAGCATCTCGTTGGGCGTGATCAGCGAGGTCGAGGTGACGGAAGGTACTGGCATGATAAACATCTGGCTGAACGGATTGAAAGCTCAAGCGCCGGTCACCGAGCACGCCGTCCGTTCATTGCTTGGCGATAGGAAACTGGACGTTGATGTGCACAACGAACTGCAGATCCCCTTGGCACAAGGTTTCGGCACCAGCGCCGCAGGTTCGTTGTCCGCGGCTTGGGCCTTGGCCTCTTTATTGGATCTACCAGAGGGGGAGGCGTACTCCGCAGCCCACTCCGCCGAGATCGTTAACCGCACGGGCATGGGTGATGTCTCCGGCATCATGCGCGGGGGGATCGAACTGCGAAAGAAGCCAGGGCTTCCGCCCATCGGAGATGTGCAGCGGATGAACGGCCATATGAACCTCGTCCTCGCCATCGTCGGACCTTCCATCCCCACCACGGAGATGCTGGGCAAGAAGGAAGTTCGGGAACACATCAACGCTGTGGGCGAAAGATGCGTGGACGATCTGATGCGGGAACCGACTCTGGACAACTTCTTCCGCCTGTCCAACGAGTTCATGGAAGGGTCCGGGCTTTCCACGCCGGAGGTGCGCCGAGCGGTCTGGGAGGCCAAGAAATGGGGCTGGGCCAGCCAGGCGATGATCGGCAATTCGATCTTCGCCACTGGTCCGGACCTGACGCTTCTGCAGGAGGCCCTCTCCGCCTATGGGGAGACGTTCCTTTGCACCTTGGACGTCAAGGGGCCTAGGCTGCTCTGATCCCTACTCATAGAGAGTGAACAACTGGTCGTCCTGGCCCACGTCGAACAGTCCGATGCGAGCCCCGCAGTCCAGCCAGCCATGGGAATAGTTGACCGAGGCGAACGCGTTCACATAATCGCCTTTCTCGGCGAAGTGCTTGGCATCCTGGTAATAGGTAGTGGCCATCTCCAGGAACGATTCGGCCAATTTGCGATTGAAGGAACGCTCGGGCGCGGCGATCCCGATCTTGTCCAAGGCTCGCTTGGTGATGTCCAAGTACCTTTCCAGATGCTCTTTGGAAATGGTGTCCCGCATCTCACAGCCTCTTGGAGGGGATGATCTCCACGCTCTCCCCGCCGTGCCTGCTCTGCCTGGGACGGACCTCCACGAACAGAGGCATCTGTATGTTGCCGCCCATGATGAGAGCGACGCCGATCGGAAGCCTTTGTATCTCGTCCTCCATTCCAGCCTGCAATCCCTCGACAGAGGCGGCGATGGCCTTCAGATCGTTCGGGTTGGTGACCTTCAGGATCATTTGGGTATTGCATTGGGATAGCACGTTCTTGTCGATCTTGGCCGCCCTCTGAGAAATGATGGTCAGACCAAGACCGAACTTACGGCCTTCCGCAGCAATGGTCCTGAATATCTTGGAACAGGACGTGGTCCCCTGCTGGGGGCAGAAGTTGTGGGCCTCCTCGGCGATGAGCATCATCGGCGGGACCTTGCCCAGTTTGCGCAGTTCGAACATTGCCGTGGCCAAACGGGTCACGATAAGCTCCTGTATGTCCGGAGGCGTCCCTTTAAGATTGATGATGGTCGTCATCCCGATGTTGATCAGCTCGTCAATCTTGGTACCCTGGGGAGCAAATATATTGACCTCGTTGAGGTACGCCAGTTCAGCTATCAGCGTTTGATTGTTGGCGTCCTCGTCGGCCTCCAGCATGCCGATGATCTCCTTTAGACCATAATCCTTCCTGACCGCCTTCAGTCCGTCGATGGCCTTCCGCAGCACGTTCAGGTACACCTTGCCGTTCTTAATGGACGTAAGAGCCAGAAGGTCACGGGCGTCGATGTTGGCCAGGGTGAACTTCAATGGTTTAGCGTCCTTATTGATGATCGTGTCGGTGGCGAACTCGGTGATCTTGTCGGCGAAGCCCTGAGGCAATATGCCGAAGTCGCGTTTGCCAGGCATGACGGTGCCGACGTCCCTCATGGCACCATATTCACCGTGCGGGTCCAGGATCAGCACGGTGACATCGTGCTTCATCAGCTCCTCGACCAGATCGCCGCATAGGAAGCTCTTTCCTCCACCAGTTTTTGCCAGGATGCTGACGTGCTTCTGCACCATGGCATTGATGTCAATCTCGACGTTGATGTCGTATCCGTACAATTTACCGATGTAGGCCCCGGTTGGAGTCCCCTCCTTGAGGCCGATGACATCCTTGATCAGTGTGTCCATGGCCCGGTAGACCATATCGCCTGCTTTGAAGGGGGAGCGCGGCATCTGTAGCAGATTTCGCTCGTCCCGGTAACCTAAGATGGATATCTGGGCGATGACGATCTCGTCGATATCTATATCCATGCCCTCACTGAGTCTCTTGGCCTTTTCCAAGGTCAGGTCGGTCTTCCTCTCCATTTCCGATACCTGACCGAGAACCCAGCCATGAGATTGGTGACTGACCTGAATGTAATCCATCTTCTGCAGGTCACCCAGCACTCTCAAATGAAATGAGGCGGCGCCGACATTCCCGTAGATTATGCCCACGCCGTCCATGTGGCCGTACTTGGGGTCATCCAATGTATGCTTCGATGGCTGGCGCTCCCGATGCACCACCACCTCGTCCGGGATATCTATGTCCTCGACATCGTCGTCCAAGACATCTTCCTGTACGATCTCCTCCTCATCCTCAGAAGGCAGTTCGGCTTTACCGCTGGACTCTAACACAGAATTGGTTTGCATTCCCATCCGTTGATGATATCAGGGGGACACGATAAATAAGTTGGGGAGAGGATGATGGCATTGTCGTAGGACATTGAAAACCGCAGATCGGAAGGGCCGATCGGGATCACCACCCATCCAGGCCCACGGAATCCCTTAATAATCGGGAATCGCATCTCCAGACGATGATCGTTATAGGCGGTTCCGCTTCCACTAATTTGGCCAAGGACCTGGCCAGCAACCTCAACGCCGAGTACGTGCAAGCCATCACCAAGACCTTTCCCGACGGAGAGACGTATGCCCGTATCGACCGGGATGCCCTCAGCGGCGAGGTCGTCATCGTGCAGAACTCCTACCCCAATGACAAGTTGGTGGAACTGCTTCTGCTGCAGGACGCCGCTTTAGGATTGGGAGCGGAGAAGATCACCTGCGTCATTCCCTATTTCGGATACGCCCGGCAGGACGAGCGCTTCAACCGGGGGGAGCCGTTGTCCGCAAAGGTCATGGTCGAACACATTCAGATGAATGCCGACAAGGTCGTCCTGATCGATGTCCATGGTCCCGAGATCATGGAGTGGTTCACCAAGGCCGAAGTGATAGACGTCCATGCCGCACCATGCGTGGGGGATTTCTTCAAAGAGTTCGGGGTGGACCTGGTCCTGGCTCCGGACGAGGGAGCCTTGAAGAGAGCGGGCTGGACCGCCGAGCGACTGGGAGTGGATTGGGACTATCTGGTGAAGACCAGATTATCTGGTACTCATGTCCACATGACACCCAAGAACATCGACGCCAAGGGTCGAAAGGTCCTCATCGTGGACGATATCATTTCCACAGGGGGCACCATCATCGCCGCCACCGAGGAACTGAGGAGATTGGGAGCAAGGAGCGTTATGGCCGCCTGCACCCACGGACTGTTCGTCGGCAACGCCCTGGACAACCTGAAGAAACACGTGGACAAGCTGGCCTGCGCAAACACGCTGGAGAGCGAGGTCTCGCAGATATCCGTCGCCCCGGAAGTTGCCAAGGCCATCCTGGACTGATCGCCCCTGTTCGCAAAGGATTATAGAAGGTCACATTATTCCGATGATATCGACCTGAGGGTGTAGTGAAATGAGGAAACAAGAGGATTTCAGCGAGTGGTACAACGAAGTAGTGGAACTGGCCAACCTCACTGACAAGCGTTATCCCATCAAGGGCATGAACATCTGGACCCCCTACGGCTGGAAGATCATGCGTTTCATTGACACTTACATTCGAGAGGAATGCGACGTCACCGGCCACGACGAGGTCTGCTTCCCTCTGCTCATTCCGGAAACGGAGTTCAATAAGGAGAAGGACCACATCAAGGGCTTCGACGCCGAGGTGTACTGGGTCACGCATGCCGGATTGAACGAACTGGACGTCCGTCTTCTATTGCGTCCGACCAGCGAGACGGCCATGTACCCGATCTTCGCCCTTTGGGTGCGCTCACATACCGATCTGCCGCTAAAGACCTACCAATTGGTGAACACGTTCAGGTACGAGACGAAGCAGACCCGCGCCTTCATCCGGGTTCGCGAGATCCATTTCTTCGAATCGCATACCTGCCATGTGGACGAGGCGGGCGCACAGGAACAGGTCGAGGAGGACTTTGTCATCCTGGAGAAGGTCATGAAGCATCTCTGCCTCCCGTTCTTCCTGCTCAAGCGCACCGAATGGGACAAGTTCCCCGGGGCATACTACACCGTCGGCGTGGACACCCTGCTCCCGGATGGCCGTAGTCTGCAATTGGGCAGCATTCACCATTACCGTGAGAACTTCTCTCGACCGTTCGGCATCACCTACGAGGATAAGGAGGGCAACCGCCAATTCGTCCATCAGACCACCTTTGGAATGTCCGAGCGATTGGTCGGCGCCGTCGTGGCCGTGCATGGTGACGACAAGGGCCTGGTGCTCCCGCCGGACATCTCCCCCTTCCAAGTGGTGATCGTCCCCATTCTCGCCAAAGGCAAGGTGGACGAGGTGGCTGCGGAATGTCAAAAGCTGAGGCAGGAGCTTATGGCAGCTGGCATACGCGTGAAACTGGATGACAGCGATGAGAGGCCAGGCAGTAAGTTCCACAATTGGGAGATCCGCGGTGTACCGCTACGTCTGGAAATGGGCATGCGCGACATAGAAGGCGGAAAGGTCAGTTATGCCCGACGGGACACTGGCGGCAAAGGCACCCTGGACCGCGCGGACGTGGTGGACCACGTACGTGAAATGCTCATCACCATCTCTCGCGAATTGAGAGAGAAGGCCGTGGCCGCTTCGAACAATGCGGTGCAGGAACTGGAATCGTTGGAGAACATACCGGAGAAGGTGGTGCGTTTCGGATGGTGCGGCACGGAAGAGTGCGGTCGTACCTTCGAGGAACGTAGCGGTCTGAAGCTGCTCGGGACCCCCTATCATAAAGAGGAATACCTGGGAAAATGCCTGATCTGCGGCAAGCCGGTCGACCGGCCTACCTACGCCTCCCGCTCCATGTGATTCAGAGCAAGGCAGCTATGGGTATCATTATCAGCAGCACGATGGTGGTTATCAGACCCAGGTCCATGTTCCATCCTTCGCGTCCACCTACCAATGCTTGGGTATAATTGAGCAATGCGCCTAACAGCGCCAGTTGAAGCCCGCCTACCACCAACCACATGATGCCGAGGGTGTGTCCGTCCAGGGTTATGGATGTCGCTACGACCAAGGCGATGAGACCGATCACTCCGATGGCCAGGCTTACCGCCAGACCGGCCCAGTCCACGATCTTTATCGTCTTCTCTGATTCCCCTTCCCTTCGACGGTTGAATATCATCATCTCGAAGATGCCCAATGCGATCAGGATGATGCCTATGAGGATCATGAACTCCGATCCCACGTGCATTTCCCCGTGGATGTTCAGATTGCCACGAAGACCGAATATGACCGCTCCTTCGGTTATCACCAGGCATGCGGCGAACATTCCTAGCCACTCCAGCCAGGCCATCCTACGGTTGGCCAACGGTTCGTAGTAGAGGAAAACGAAGGCGAGAATGCCCAATAGGAACATCTCAGAAGCGACCAGCACCACCCACTGCTTGCCTATTTCACCAACATCCCCCACGATCGCCGGGGCGGCTATGAGCAGAAAGATCAGGGATATTATCAGTACGGCCACAGCTGCCGATAGCTGCACCTTTTTCAAGATGTTTTCACTGACCTTCCCCTGCCATTGAGGGAACAACGGAACAAAAAGCAACATTCCCAGAACGAAGAACACCACGCCCAGGACCATGACCAACATTTGGTCGAGCACCAGGACGTCCACGAACTCCACCCTTCGAGATAGGACCATCAAGGCCGCCCCCTCGATGGCGATCAATAGACCCATGAGGTATGGCACGAACCAACTGCCTAATTTTTTCAAACGCTTTCCCTCTGGACAATATTCGATGTGTCCAGATATAATAGTTGCGTAGCGGGCTCACTTCTTGAACCGGGTCAGAAGGTACCCTAGAACACCAAAACCGAGAAGGACGACGAAAATGGCGTACACGCCCATGTTCTCCGGGGAAAAAAGATTCCAACTTCCATAGACGATCCCCCATACCCAATAGAAGACCACCGCTGTCACTATAAGCAGCAGAGAGAATATCTTGATAGGTCCTTTAGGATAGGCAAGCTCGGCCATCGGGCGTCAAACGTGGTCGCTCTATTAAAATCTTGTTCCGCCGGACATTCTAATATATCCCTGGCCCCAATAGCTCTGGCGTGGGCAACCGGGGCGAAGAGCGGTCACTGGGGACGATCCTCTATTCTCTACGAGACCGGGTGCCGTTCTTTCATTTCTTTCGTGGACTGCGGCCGCCCTGGCAGCGTCCCATCAAATTAATTATACCGTTCCTGACCCTCATCGTCTTCGTACTTCTACCGCTGGACCTCGATCGCAAGGTGCAGGACGCCCTGGGCATCTTCCTGTGCATTGCTATCATGTGGACCTTCGAGTCCCTACCGCTGCCGGCGACGGCATTGCTGGTACCAGTACTGCTGACCCTCTTTGGCGTCTTTCCCGCAGCACAGGCCCTGGAACCTTTCGCAGATCCCATCGTCTTCCTGATGATCGGCGGATTGATCATGGCGGAGGCCTTTCACCGTAACGGATTGGACCGTCGCCTGGCATACTTTATGGTGCTGCGTGCCGACGGCAACCGCGATCGCACGTTGTTCTATCTAATGGGCGCGGCGGCCTTCCTGAGCATGTGGATATCCAATACCGCCGCGGTGGCGATATTGATACCGGTGGTCCTGGGCATCACTACGCGACTGAAGGACGTAGGGGAGCATGTCACCGCCCGAATGCTGCTCGGCATCGGGATCGGTTCCGCCGCTGGGGGAATGATGACCGTGACCGGGTCCGCCCCTAACGCCATAGCCTCCGGGCTTTTGGCCCAGGAAATTTCATTTACTTTCCTGGATTGGATGATGGTGGGCGTCCCCATGGGGTTGGTGCTTCTCATAAGCGCCTGGTTCCTGCTGACCCGCCTGTTCCCCTCAAAGGGAGAGCGTTTGGAGGTGGGGGAACTGCGTCATGACCTGAAGGAGATGGGGAGATTGAACGGAGGCGAGCGCCGCACTCTGATGGTGTTCGTACCTACGGTCGTGCTTTGGATCATAGGGGCGAACATCGCCAACTGGTTCGATCTTCCGGCCTCGTTCATGAGCGCTGCCGTTGTCGCTCTGGCCGCCTCGGTGGCGTTGTTCATCGTCCGGGCGATCGATTGGGATAACGCCCGCTCCATCTCCTGGGACGTGTTCCTGATAATCGGTTCCGGGCTGGCGTTGGGGGAAGCGTTGGTGTTCTCCGGCGCCGCGCAGTGGTTGGCGGATGGATTGCAAAATGCGCTGCTGGGCGCACAGCTGATCATAGTCCTTCTGGTCGTGGCGACCGTCACCGTTGTGATCACTAATTTCATAAGTAATACCGCCACGGCCGCTATGTTCATCCCTATCCTCCTGGGACTATCCCGGGCCTTGGGATTGTCACCTCAATTGCTCGTTCTGACCTGCGGGCTGTGCGTCTCGCTCAGCTTCATCACCCCTATCGGGACGCCGCCCATCACCCTCATCTATTCGACCAAGAAGGTGAGCCGCCGGGACATTGCCAAGGCCGGAGTGGTGATCGCGGTCCCCGTTATCTTGACGATATCCCTATTCTTACTGGGCCTGGACAGCTTTGGGATGTTTTGAACTAACGGCGGGGCATGTATGCCTTCCTCTCAGGAAGCAGAGCGCCGAACACCACCAAGGCCGGACCGACGATATAACCGGCCCAGGCTACCACTGACAGCAGACCTAGAACGACCAATATTGCCCTGTCGATACCGCTTGGACTTGAACCATCCCAGGCCCGTCGTAGTATGAACAGAGCGAAGACCCCGGGTATCAGGAAAAGGAACACGGTAATCATCACTTCCATCCCCAGCTGGCTATCCCAGACCGAAATAACGGCCTGGGTGGCGGTGCTGGCCGCCGTTCCCAGGATGATCAGCCCTCCTACCAGAAGCAAGAAGTGCTGGACCTCCAGACCATCTGTTCTCCGCCTTCTGAAGTACAGAAATAGCGCCATGCCCGCCACTAACGTCAGCGCCATGGGCGCGAGGACCTGCCATGCCCCCTGTCCCTCCCATAGATACACCGAATAAAGACTGAACGGGATTAGGACCATCTCCTGCAGTGTGAATGATTCCGCGTATCCGACGACCAACGCGAAGTTGCCTTCTATCGGTGGGGTGGAGAAGACGGCGACGTAATATCTACCTGTGACCGGGGCGGGGTAGTCACTGCTGCCTAGTTCGTAGTATGCACTAGGCGAGAAACCTTCATAGGTGGCTTCCTCCGGCAAGGACGACTCGATCACCTGGTATCCATAACCGTCCGGAGTTTCGACAAGCCCAGGCAACGCGCCTTCATTGGATATCCCCGGCGCCATCAGGACCATTCGGGGAAGGAAGCCTTCGTCGCCGTCCTTTACCGGGACGATGAGGTTCAGGAGCAGTCGGTCCCCTTCGCTCATCTCGAACGTGTAATAGCGTGGATCGCCATCGTGTAGATGAGAGTATATGGCCCAGGATTTTACCGTGTCCTTCACCTCCAGCGCCGTATTCAAAGACTCGTTGTCCTCCACGAATTGAGGGGAGTGGGCGACCGACGTCCCGGCGATGATCAGGAACGCTACGATGATGAGCAAAGGGAATTGATAACGGACCATGATGAAAATATGGTCGCGCTTGATTATATTATTAATTTAATTCGGCAAAATCAATTTGATATATCCGTAAAGCCATGTTGAAGGATAGGACGGGATGGCTCTGGATATTTGGATACCTTTGGTGGTTTGGTTCGCGATCGGAGCGATGATCGCTATCTATCTGTATCAGTACATGAACCGGGAGGGCAAGGTGGAGATCGTATGGGTGGTAGTCGGATTCCTGCTATCCGTACTTGGGCTCATGGCCTTCATCGGCATTCGCTCCATGAAGGAGAAAGAAAGGGACAAGGCGGTCGATCCGAAGAGCTATGGCCCGCCGACATACAAACTGAAAGGACCGGAGGATGATTTACCGAAGGTCGAGAAGCCCATGGAAGAGCCGAAGACCGAGCAGAAGCCCAAGAATATTTTCAATCAGATCGAAGGCATACCTCGCTGTCCGGAATGTGGCGCAGCAATATCGCACGTGGACAAGAAGTGTTCCGACTGCGGGGCAAAGCTGAAGGACTGAGGCACAATCATTTAATCGCCCGGACAGATAACCTCGTCATGCTGCCTGACGGCTCCCTAGTGTATCTTTTGGATGAAAAGGGGAAGAGGACGTGGATCGTCCTGAACAAGGGGATGCTGAAGCTACCCAGTATGGGAGTGGTGGACGGGGACCGCCTATTGGCGGCGGAGGACGGCGCCGAGGTCAGCGTGGCGGGAAAGAAGTTCTGGCTTCTCGTTCCGGGCGCCTCTGAGATGATGTCCTCGGTGGAGCGCGGCGCCCAGATCATCACCCCCAAGGACGCGGCGACGATCTTGCTCGAACTGAACGTGAAGTCCGGGGACAAGGTGCTGGAAGCGGGGGTCGGCTCGGCCGCCCTCACCATTGCCTTGCTGAACCAGGTTCGTCCCTGGGGACAGGTCATCTCCATGGAGATACGCCCGGAGTTCGCGGAGAAGGGCAAGAGGAACGTGGACAAGGCCGGACTGGCGGATGCCTGGCGCTTGGAGATGGGGGACGTGCGCAAGGACCGCTTGGACATCGTCGTGGACGCGGTGGTGCTGGACATGCCGGACCCCTGGGACGCCATCGACAACGTGTCCTCCATGCTTCGTAACGGTGGGAGATTCTGTTCATATGTCCCTAACACCAACCAGCTGGAGGATGTGGTGCGCCAACTAAGAAGAAAGGGATTCGTTGAGATCCGCAGCCTGGAGAACATGCAGAGGGAGATGGTGGTGCACGATATGGGAGTGCGACCTTCCTACGAGACGCTGGGACATACCGGGTATCTGGTGTTCGCGAGGAAGGTATCAACATGAGTTCTTCGCTTAATTTTTAATAGCCCGAGAACGCTCGTTATTACATGGACCTGGCCTTCGCCATATCCGCCTTCGCTTCGATCTTCGCCATCGTTAATCCAGTGGGTAACATACCGGTGTTCGTGGCTATCACCGAAGGTTATTCAGCTGAACTTCTGAAGAAGGTCAGAAGCAAGGTGTGCTTGGTCGCCGGTAGTGTCCTGATAGTCTTCGCTTTCTTCGGCAACTATATCTTCGACCTTTACGGGATCACTATTCCGGCGTTCAAGATCGCCGGGGGCGTCCTCCTCTTCTCCATCGCATTCACCATGACCAGGGGGCAGATGACCAAGTCCAAGATCTCGGACGAGGAGACGCGGGAAGCGTCGGAGAAGGATCAGGTGGGCGTCGTACCGTTGGGCATCCCCCTCTTCGCCGGCCCGGGCGCCATCACCACCGTCATGATCTATGTCAGCTACGCCCAGAATTCCTCGGACTCCACCTTCGGATTCTTCTCCGTGTTCCTGGGGATATTGGCCACCATAGCCATCGCCTACGTTCTACTGAAGTACGCCGGTCCGCTGTTCACCCGCATGGGACGGTCCGGTGCCATGGCCTTCACCAGGATCATGGGATTGCTGTTAGCGGCCATAGCGGTCGAGTTCATCATTTCCGGAGTCTTCGAGGCCGTCTCCAACCAGTGGGGGATATAGTCAGAGGGCAGAAGATTAATTACAGAAGGGGCATTCCTCAATCGGTGCATATATGGTTGTGGCAGAGATAAGGATCGAGCTCAAGCCGGGGGTGGCGGATCCCGAGGGCAAGAACACCAAGAAAGCCCTAGAACTGCTTGGTTTCAATGACATCGAGGGAGTACGTTCCATCAAGATGTTCGAGATAGAGATGGACACCGACCACGAAACCGCCAAGAAGCAGTGCGAGCAGATGTGCCGGAAACTGCTGGCCAATCCGGTCATCCAAAAGTTCAAGATCGAACTTAGGTGAAGGGAAATGCCCCTCGAACACCTGTTCTTCAAGCGTGATGTGCCCTTCAGTCTATATGAGATAGCCCTGGGAAAGGCCTCCGACGATGAACTGAAGGCCCTAAGCAATGAGATGGGGCTCTCGCTCAGCCTGGAGGAGATGCAGCGCATCAGGGATTACTTCGTCAGACTGAAACGCCGACCGACGGACGTTGAAGTGGAGTCCATCGCCCAGGCGTGGAGCGAACATTGTTGCTACAAATCATCCAAAGTGTTCCTGCGGGAGCACATCTTCGGGATCGACAACGACAGAGTACTGGCCAGGGGCGATGCCGGCGTCATGGTCTTCGACGATGAGTACGGCTATGCTCTGAGGATAGAGAGTCACAACCATCCCTCGGCAATAGAACCTTACGGGGGTGCGGCCACCGGCATCGGCGGGATAGTGCGTGACGTGCTGTGCATGGGAGCCCAGCCGGTCGCGCTCATCGATCCGCTGTTCTTCGGACCCATCGACCATAAGGGAGCGCTGCCGGCCGGTTCCAAGACACCCAAGTACCTGGTCTCCGGGGTCGTCGGTGGGATCAGGGATTATGGCAACCGCATCGGCATACCGACTGTATGCGGCGGTCTGTTCTTTGACGAATCATATCTGGGCAACTGCCTAGTGAACGTGGGCTGCGTTGGCATCGTGAAGAGAGAGGACCTACGGGACAACGCCGTTGGCGGTGTCGGGGATCACCTCATCCTATGCGGCGGGCGCACCGGAAGGGACGGCATTCATGGCGTGACCTTCGCCTCTGCTGAACTGAGCTCCGTCTCAGAGGACGAGAGCCGGGGCGCGGTGCAGTTGGGCGACCCTATCACCAAGGAACCGCTCATCCATGCGTGTCTGGAAGTGAACTCCCAAGGCCTCATCAATGGCATGAAGGACCTGGGGGGCGGCGGTCTCTCCTGTGTCGTCGGAGAAATGGCCTTGTCCGGAGGATGTGGCGCCGAGGTGCAGCTGGACACCGTACCGTTGAAGGAGAGCGGATTGGCTCCTTGGGAGGTCTGGGTCTCCGAATCACAGGAAAGGATGATGCTTGCCGCTTCCGAGAAAAATGTGAAGCGGATACTGGACCTGTTCGCCATGTGGGATGTGGAAGCCACCGTCGTCGGAAAGGTCGTCCCGGGCAACGAGGTCACTCTGTTCTGGCAGGACTCGCAGATCTTCCAGGTCGATCTGGACTTCCTGACCAAGGGACCGGAGTATTGCCGGCCTTTCAAGGTCGATGTTCGCTCGTCCACCGTCAAGCACATCGTGCCAAAACTGCCTTCCATAGACCGCATCATAATCGACCTGCTCAGCGATCCTAACATCGCCAGCAAGGAGTGGGTGTTCCGGATGTACGATCACGAGGTCCGCGGCGGCACTGTCGTCAAACCGGCCACCGGGATCATGAACAAGAGCGGCCCCTCGGATGCTACCGTTATCAAACCACTGCCCGATCGAGAGAGGGGGCTGGCTCTGGCCGTAGGCGTCAATCCCTGGTTCTGCGGACTGGACGCCTACCGTGGCGGCATGGCCTCGGTCGACGAGGCATGCCGCAACATCATTGCCGTTGGAGGATACCCGGATTCCCTGACGGATTGTCTGAACTTCGGCAACCCCGAGAAACCGGAAAGGCTGGGCGAGTTCAAACAGGCCGTGACCGGGATCGGAAAGGTTGCTTCCTATCTGGACCTCCCGATCCCTTCCGGAAATGTCTCCTTATACAACGAGACGGCCCGCGGTTCCGTTCTGCCCACGCCGACCGTGCTCGGTCTGGGGATCATAGAGGACGTGCGCGAGTGCGTCACCACCGACCTGAAGAAAAAGGGCAATCTGCTCTATCAGGTCGGCGAGACCAAGGAGGAGTTCGGAGGTTCCGCCCTGTACCGCAGATACGGCGGTCAGGGGGGTGAGGTCCCGGACGTCTCCCCTGAAGTGCTGAAACGGTCCATGGACCAGCTCCACGAATGCATGAAGAAAGGGTTGATCGCTTCCTGCCACGACATTTCGGACGGGGGAATGGCGGTCACGGTCGCCGAGATGTGCCTGGGAGGGGACATCGGAGCGGATATCCACATATACATGACAACGAAGGAGCTGTTCTCGGAGAGCAACACCCGTTGGGTGGTGGAGATCGAACCGTTCGAAGAGAAGGAGTTCCTGAAGATCATGACCGTACCGGTCAAGAAACTGGGAAAGGTCGGCGGAAGGGATCTGACGGTCTCCACGGAAACTGAGAAGTTCAGTATCTCCCTCGACGAGATGAGGAACGCCTGGAGCGGGACGCTCGGAAAGCTGATGGGGTGAACATATGAAGGATGTCAAGGTCTGCGTGTTGAGAATAGAGGGCACGAACTGTGAGGATGAGACCTTCCAGGCCTTCGCTTCGGTCGGTGCTAGCCCGGAAAGGGTGCACCTGAAGCAGCTATTGGGACAGTGCCCCTCGGACCTGGGAAGGGACCTGGGGAGCTACGACATACTAGCGCTTCCCGGTGGTTTCTCTGCCGGGGACTATGTTCGCGCCGGCGCCATCTTCGCCGCCCGCATGAAGAGCGGGTTGAAGAAGGAGCTGATATCGTTCGTGGATAATGGCAGACCGGTGATCGGCATCTGCAACGGCTTCCAGATACTGGTGGAACTGGGTTTGCTGCCGGCCATGGACGGCACTATGTCGGACGTTCCGGATGCGGCGCTTTACACCAACGACTCCGGTAGGTTCGAATGTAGGCCGACATTGCTCAAGCAGGAGAAGAGCGCCAAGAGCGTGTTCACCGCGGACATGCCGAAAGGCACCGTGGTCATGTACCCCTCTGCGCACGCTGAAGGCAAGCTCATGTTCCCCAAGGAAAAGGAGCAGAAGATGCTGGACCGTTTGTTGGAGAACGACCAGGTGATGTTCCGCTACGTCGACCCGGACGGGGAATATGCGGGATATCCGTGGTGCCCCAATGGATCGCTGCACAATATCGCCGGGATATGCAATCCGGCAGGTAACGTCCTAGGCATGATGCCGCACCCCGAACGTGTTCTTAGAAGGGAGACCCACCCTGATTGGACCAGGGAAGAATGGAAGGAAGATGGTGACGGACTGTCCATGTTCCGTTCGGTCGTCCGCAGCGTGAAGTGATCAGAAGTTCAGGTGGATGCGAACCTCTATCATGTTACCGTCATCCAGACTGAGCGTTCGTCGCAGATGGTACTTGCAGACCACCTCCAGCACGTCCTCGTAATGTGACCGCCGGGGAAGGACCACCGCACACTCCACGTTCTGTATGCTGGCAGGAATGCAGTGCACGTCACCGAAGGTGCGACCGTTGCGTTCGAAGCCTTTGATGTCGATGGTCCTGCCGTTCCGCAAGGTCTCCAACTTATGGTGCTCCGTGGGCAGCAGCTTGACGTTGAGCGTCCCCTCGTAGGGTTTGAAGCCAAGTTTCTCCGTGAACTGCTCCATGTATCCAGGCTGCGTCACGTAGTACTGCCCTTCGCCCATACCCTCGACGACGCTCCCCTTTATCACTACCTCGTCCTTCATTTCGAAGATCTTCTGGTACTCGATATATTCCCTACGTAACATGTCCGCACCCTTCGTGGTTATGCGGATGCGCTGACGACGCGCTCCCAGGTCGCGCTCTATCAATTTATTGTCCAAAAGCTCCAGGATACGCTTGGAGGCGGACTGCTGGCTCATTTCCAGCATATCTCCCAGTTCCCGGGAGGACAGGGCGACGTAATCGTGTAACCCTCCCATTAGGGCGATGCGCCGGAGGGCGGTAACGAATTTCTCGTCGTTCTCGGGTTGCAATGTGACCACTCCGCTCTTTGCTACTAGGTAATCTGTAATAGATTACTATCTTGGTTAACAGATATCGCCATTAAAAACTTACTAACATCATACGGTAGGTTTGATATCAAATGATTTCTTTTCTACCTTGATGACGAAGGACCGACATGTCATGGAAGCTCTTGGCAAGACCAGAGTGGTCATTGAGGATGGCAAGGTGGTGGAGGTGGGTGAACCTCAGCTGGACTATTGCCCGCTCTTCTTCAAGCACCGGGGGATCGAGAAGATCACCGCCGAGATCGTGCGGAACAATATCGAGTTCCGCATCAAGGACTTCGGCATGTGCGCTCCAGACCGTAAGATGCGCATGCGGGACTTCCTCAGCTTCGGGGTGTCCGAGCTCATGGGCATGTGCGTCTCCAAAGGTATTCTCGATTGCGCGGTGGTCGTATGTGATGGTGCCGGGACCGCGGTGGTCGACGACCCCGATCTTGTACAGGGAATAGGAGGACGGATCTCTGGACTGATGGAAACCACGCCCATCCTCACCATCATTGATGCCATTGGCAGAGATAGGGTGCTGGACCCGGAAACGGCGCGCATCGATCAGGTGGCCGGAGGACGTATGGCATGGGACATGGGCTATCGCAAGATAGGTGTGACCGTGGCCAGAGGTAATGATGCTGCCCTGCTGCGCAAGGAGCTTGGCGATCATGTCGTTCTTTTCGGAGTGCACACCAGTGGTCTGGACGAGAACGAGTCGAAAGTGCTGCTGGACAACTGCGACGTTGTCACAGCCTGCGCCTCCAAGCATTTATGGAGAATGGCCAAGGAGGAGGGGGCGATGCAGGTAGGGACCAAGGTCCCGGTCTTTGCCGTAACTCATGTGGGAAAGGACATCTGCGCAGTGCGCATAGAACAGATGGACCTCAAGAACAAGAGCGGTCCGGAAGATCCGCCACGACCGTTGATCTGATCATTCCTCGATGGTCAGGCGCTTGCGCGAGCGCAGAAAAATTGCGCGCACCCCTTCCTGCCTCAATTTCCGCCGTAGGATGAAGTCGTTGGTCACCACCATGGCGTTCAAGGCCTTGGCGACCTCCACCACTCCTTCGTCGCCTTGGGTCGACGTTTCATAACGTATGTATTTGCCGGCCAGCATCAATGCGGCCTTGGCGTGCTTGCTGCCGGACCGTTTCAGTTCGCCTATGACTGGCCCTGGAACGTAGGCTTCGAACTCTCCGAAAAGATTGATCAGTTCCAGGTCCAAGTTCATCTTGAACTCGAACGGCATAAGGAGCGCGTTGGTGTCTAGGACCACCTTCTGCATGAAGCCTCACTCAATGATACCGTAGCCGATAAGACGCCACTTGTTGGCGATCTTGCGAGAAATAGCCACCCTCTGCCCCAGCTCGGCGCAGACCGGTATCTTCAAAGCGACCTCTGATTGATCACCGCGAGCGCTGGTGACCAGACCGACCGTGGTCGCCGTTCCGATGCTTAGCATCAACGGTTCGTTGGTCTTGATGTTCTCCACGATCATATCGTCGGCGGTGCCGACCACCCTCTCCAAAAGATGGGTGCTCATATTGAACTTGAAATGTACCGGAGGCAGCGTGCCGGGCCTGCCGACGACGCGACCAGTGAGACCGTCGGACTTGGTCATCGACGGATCGAGCTTGGTGCCGATGGCGATAAGACCGCCGGGCTTGATCTTGTTGATCGGAGCACCGCCAGTGTGCAGCGACTCTATGGTGGTCGTGATGGTCTCCCAGCTGAACTTACCACCGGGCAGCTCCACTTTTCTACCAGGGGAGATCTCTATCTCATCGCCAACGGCGATCTTTCCTTGCATGAGCGTCCCGCCAAGCACTCCACCGTGCAATTCATCGATGGACATTCCCGGCTGGTTGATATCGAAGGAACGGGCCACGAACATCTTGGCCGTTTTCTTTTCCTCCTGCTTTGGAGTGGGAATATGTTTCTGGATTGCCTGGATCAGCTTGTCGATGTTGACATCGTGGTGTGCCGATACGGGAATGATCGGCGCGTCCTCGGCGATGGTGCCCTTGACGAACTTCTTGATCTGATTATAGTTCTCCAGGGCCTCTTCCTTGGTCACGATATCGATCTTGTTCTGAACGATGATGATATTTTCGACCCCGATAATGGTCAGGGCCATCAGGTGCTCTTTGGTCTGGGGTTGAGGACATTCCTCATTGGCCGCCACCAAAAGCAGGGCACCGTTCATCATGGCCGCACCAGATAGCATAGTGGCCATCAGGGTTTCGTGTCCGGGGGCGTCCACGAAGGACACTGACCGCACGTATTCAGCCTCGCCGCCGCAGACCTTGCACACATTGTCGTTGGAGAAGGTCTCCTCGGCGCAATCCTTACATTTATAGAAAGCTACGTCCGCATAACCCAGCCTGATGGAGATACCCCTCTTGATCTCCTCGGAGTGTCGATCGGTCCAGTCACCGGAAAGCGCCTTGGTCAGCGTGGTCTTGCCGTGGTCCACGTGACCTATCATTCCGATGTTGACCTCAGGCTGGTGGGACACCTTCATTTTTTCTTCTCCTCTTTCTTAACGATCAGCTCTTCGACCTGTTTGGTCCCTTGAGAGACGATCTTCATGTTTATCTGGACAGTGTCTGTGGCCACGGTGTTCCCGCGCACGGACTTTCTCCTCCTCAGACCACCTTCGGTGGTGTAGAATCCAGTGCTGATGGTCAGCAACAGTTTCTTCCTCCGCGGTCCAGGAAGGTCCTTTCTCATGGCGAAACCGTCCTTATCGCTCCCACCAGTGATCGCTAGCTTGTACCCGGGCAGCCCGACGAATATTCCATCTATGGTGTCGCCTATCTTCTTCCCTATCAGGGAATTGGCGTGATGTCCCGACACTGGGACATTGTAAGACATGCCGGTCTTTATATCATTAACAACGGCCTTGAATTCAACCATTCCAAACACCTTTTGAGCGCTATGAGTATTCCGCCCTAACGTAGTTTTACTTAAATAATTATTGGTCGCCCCGAGGCGTATGGAGCGTATTTTTACAGCGTCTCGCCTTAATAGCTCTCCCGCTGCCTTTGGCCATGGCCTGGAAGGCTTTTAAGGGTTCCGCGTCCAGGGACGACGCCGTCTGCATCATATCGTCCGGGCCGATCAGCTCGTTCATGACCGCTCCCGAAAGCAGTGGACGCATTTTGGGGTCAAAGACGTTCGAGGACCAAAGCTCCACCAGCGTGTCCCTGAGGACGGCGCCCATGACCAGCTGGTCGCCCATTGCGTCCACGAGATCCTCCTCGTAATTCTGTTGCTCCCCCTGGGCCATAAGCGCGGCGTGTTTGCCTGCCAGTCCGCCACATATGTACGATGGCATTATGCCCTCGCCCACGAATGCCAGCGTCTGTCCGGCCGAATCCCCGCAGAAGAGCACGTTGCCTTTAACCGGACCGCCCAAGAAACCGGGCACAGGGGCGTCGCCCATCTTCACTTCCAAAACCTTCTCCACGTCGAAGTACTGGGAGACCACTGGATGACCGTTTATCCAATCCTCCAGGAAGGAGCGGCGGGAGGCGTTCACGCCTACGAGGCCCAGTCCGACGTTGGCCCTCCTCCTTCCCTTGGGAATGATCCAGCCATAACCTAGGCCGATCTCCTCCTCGATGAATATCTGCATGCATCCGGGGAGGTCCTTCTTTGCCACCAGTTCGAACTCCACGCCTCGCGCCACGTCCTGCGGGGAGAAGAACTCCGCCCCCATGACCTTGGCCAGTGTAGAGTGCACCCCGTCCGCGGCCACCACCACCTTCGGCTCGACCTCTATCTCCTCTCCGTGATGGCTCAGCAGGCAGCTGGTGATCGCCCCGTCCCGCATCTTGGCCGACAGAAGTTTGGTGTCCGCCTGGACCGCCGTGCCGGCTAGGGCCGCTCTCAACGCCAAATGTTTGTCGAACAGCTTCCGTTCGACCGTCACGCTGCGCCAGTACGGTTCGGCATTGTCAACGATGATCTCTCGTCCCAGCACGAAGCGGGTGAAGGACTGCCGGGCGCAGATGGTCTGGGGAGGGATGCGTAATCCTGATCGCTTTACCAGTTCCAGCCCGATCACCTCTCCGCACTGCACCGGTGTGCCTATCTCCTTCTTCTTGTCGACCATCAAGGTCTTCGCCCCGGTCAAAGCGGACGTCCTGGCCGCGCCGCTGCCTGCCGGTCCTGCCCCCACCACTAACACATCACAGTCCATCATCTCACCATCCCCATTTCGCTGCCAGATCGTATGCCCGGTACAATCTTCTGCTCTCCCGGTCCGAGACCGCGGCCCGTAGGGCCGCTGCCCGGCCGTAGCCCTTCACGAACGGTCGCACCGAACGACGTAAAGCGGCGTTGTCCATCCCCCGCAACGCGTTGAAGGCGTCGACGTAGAGCGGGGAAGCGTAAGGCGAACGGGGCCAATCGTGGGCATAACCGGAAAGGCTCCCTTCGACCAATGATCTGGCCATGGTCATGGCCGCGCTCATGCCGATGCCTATGCCTCCGAAGGTAATAGGGTTTGCCTGCCCTCCGGCATCCCCCACCAGGCAGGCGTTACCTTTGACCACCTCCCGATAATCGTAGGGGATGGCCCGCACATGCCTTTCCAATGCCGATGGGCGGGGCTCCGTCCCCCGGGTGAACCCCACCCTGCTCCCCCATGGATGAGGGAACACCCAGCGGTATCCCCCCCGATATCTTTCATCGTAATGGAAGTGCATGGTGTCGTTCTCGGTCTTCGTTTCCAGGACGTACTGTTCCGCCCAGAGCAGGCGCGGACCTCCGGCGAAGAAGGTCCTGCGGACCAGGGAGTTCCATCCGTCCGCACCCACCAACCATTTGCACCGATGCTCATTTCCCTCTCGGGTCCGGACCAGGTATCCATTTCCCACTTTGGTGACGTTCACCGCCGTACCCTTTTCCAGGTGGCAGCCCTCCTTTGCCGCCCGTTCCCGCAACCTGCGTAGGAAGGCCGGCCTGTCCAGAATATAGCCTTGGGTTTCGGTCTCGATGGTTATGTCCCCGGGCCAATGCTCCACCGCCCTCTTTATTTTGAAAGTGACCGCCTCCGGCATCAATGGGCTCAGTCTCTCGAAGGCCTTCTCGCTCATGGCCTCCCCGCACATGTGATGGTAACGGTCGTAACGCTCTTCCAGCTTCTCCAGGGACAGTACGTCCAGCTTTCCTTCGCTTAGATAAGATAGGAAGAAGGCCGCCGCGGCACCGGCAGGACCGGCGCCGACCACCAGCACATCATGGTTTTCGATGTCCGATCCCTCCGGAAAGACTGATCTGCTCCACGAACGAATAACCGGTGTCGAAGCCCAGGAACGCTATGAAATAAAGGTAGGTCGGTAGGATCGATACAACGCACAACATGAGCACGGCCACCTTGAGGATCGGGCGTTCCCGCAGAAATATGGATAGCACACCGGGCTTCATACGGTCCCCGTGGTCGCTGAGCACCTCATCGGCGAAGGCCGCCATCATCACCATTATGGCCCCGACCCCGTGGAAGGGGTTGCCACTCACCACCGCCAGTATGGAAAACCCCCCGGCGACCACGAAGCCCAACCGGAAGGCCAGGTTATCGTATTTGGAGGCGATGAGCAACGCCAGTAATAGCCCGATGAAAATGGTCGCCGATCCCTCGTCGAGGAAGATCAATGCCCCCATGAGCATTCCGACAGGGATCGAGAGCAGAGTGGCCTTCCGCTTGCTCCCAATGTTCAGGTCGAACACCTGGTCACCATACTTGATGGCCATGCCCAAGGTGACGAAGGCAAAAGGTATCAGCAGATGTTGGTGCAGGGGCACCTCCCGGCTGAACCATGTGTAGGACCATGCGATCGCTATCAGCAAGATGGTCAAGATGAAATACCATTTGGCTCGATCGTTCCAGCCCCTACTTTTCATATCCCGACCCTCCCACAAAAACGGATGGATGCTATAATACCGTTTGCTGCCTCAGCGGCGCATAAGACGACGGGAGTTCAGCAATCGAGGGATGAGACTGCCTCTCTCCCGGTTGAACACCATTCCAGTGAAGTCATGCATAGCTTCCACACCATCCTTTCCATAGGGATGCCACCATATTTCCGAAGAGAAACTTCCCTTGTCGACGTGCAGGTGCTGCCTTTCCACCAGTTCCTCGAAGCCTATATCCCCGTGAGTACGGCCGGAGCCGCTCTCGCCCCGGCCACCCCATGGAGTGGCCCCCAGCCCATAGGTGTAGGCGACGTTGTTCACCATGACCGTGCCCGCCCTAAGTTCGGTGGCCAACTTTTTCCCCCGCTCCAGGTCTGCGGTCCAGATACTGCCGTTAAGGGCGAAGGCGCTGTCGTTGGCCATGTGTACAGCCTCCTCCTCGGTATCGAAGGTCAGCATAGCAACTATCGGTCCGAAGGTCTCCTGATGCACTATATCCATATCCTGCGTCAGGTCCGATATCAACGTCGGTTCGAAGTAATGCCCCCGAAGACCCTCGCTCCTTTTTCCCCCGACCATCACCTTGGCCCCCTTTCCCAATGCTCGGGAGACCTGATTCTCCATGTTCTGCACCATCTCCTCAGAGATCATAGGCCCCATGGATATGGTCGGGTCCTTCAGGTCGAAACCCTGGCGGAGGGAGCGTACCTCCTCCATCAGTAGGGCAGTGAACCTTTCATTGACCGAACGGTGAACGTAGATGCGTTTTATGGCCCCGCATGTCTGACCACTGTTCACGAAGGAACCCCAGCAGGCCGCCTTGGCCGCGCGCTTCAGTTCGGCGTCCCTCAGGACGATGAACGCATCTTTACCTCCAAGTTCCAGGGTGATCGGCGTGAGCCGCTGAGAGGCCAGGACCATTATTCTTCGGCCCACGTCGGCGTGACCGGTGAAGATAATACGGTCCACGGCCGATGACGCCACCGCCTCGCCGATCTCATCCCCTGCCCCTACGGCCACCTGGACCAGCCCTGTCGGCGATCCAGCCTCCTCCATCAGTTCTTTCAAGCGCAACGCGGTCAGCGGAGTGAACGAGGAAGGTTTGATGATCACCGCGTTACCGGCGGCCAGGCTCATCATTGTCAGTGAATATGGAATCGCCAAAGGATAGTTCCAAGGGGTGATTATACCGATCACCCCCAAGGGCCGGGGGACGATGTACGAGGAGCGGCCCATGTATTTCATGATCAACGAGATCCTGCCGAGATCGATCGTGCTCCGGCGGAAGAGGTGCGCCATGCGCTCGATGGAGAAGTCTCCTACGCTGATCGCGTTCATGACATCGGTTGCTAAGGACTCCATAAGCGGCTTGCCGGTCTCCTGGGACACCAGTTCAGCTATTTCGTCCGCCCTTTCCACCAGCGCGCTCTGCACCTTACGAAGGACCTTGGACCTCTCGGCCAGTGGACTGGTGGCCCAATCGGACTGCGCCTGCCTGGCCTTCTCGACCATGCCGGGGACCTCGTCCGGAAGCGTAGACACCGCCTGGCCAACCTTTTCCAAAGTGGCAGGATTGTATACGTTGATGATCGGCCGGGAGCCCATGTCACGGGAAACAGCGTGAGGATAGATAACCCTGACCATGGTTTATCTATCTGGAAATTCATGAATGGCCCGTGTCAAGGTCGTCGATCCGCCTCTTGGCCACGGTCCTCATCCTGGTCGTCCTGACCTCGTTCATACCGACGTCGGTCCAGGCGCTGTCCCTTGATGACGACATCACTATCGAGGCCGGGGGACATATGGTGATCATGAACTTCACCGTCGATGCCGCTCCCTCGATGTACACCTACAACGACGCGGGCAGCATTCGTTATCTGGCCTATCTTAAAACTGGTTCGGAGCAGACCAGCTTCGACGTGCTGCTGATGACCCAGGATCAATTCGGCGAGTATCTGGCGGGACGACCGTTCCAATACGTGAGCGACTCTTCCTCATTGAACGCTGGGTCTGAACCGGCCAGTGTCTACCACCTATTCCTGGAGGGGGGCGATTTCACCCTGCTTATCGACAATTCGGACCGGGGCGGGACACCGTCCTTCCCTGGCGATCTTACGGTGCATTACCAGGTGGTCACCCAGAACCTGGAGGTACAGCAGGAGCCACGTTGGGACCTTTTCATTGGCCTCATGGCCTTCGTGGGCATGGTCGGTATGGTTTTCCTGATCGTGCTCCGCATCTCCAACCGCAACAGATTGCAGAGGGCAACAGAATCAAGTGACAGGAAGTGCGCGGGCTGCGGCGAGGTCATGCCATCCTACGGACGATATTGCCCGTACTGCGGGAAAGAAAGATGATCACATTCCCCAGAAGGGGTCGCCTCTTCGCTTGATCTCCAACAGCTGCTCCAGGACCTCCTTCTCGTCGTGATTTAGGTCGTAGTCCCGCAGGTTCTTGATCTCCGACTCCAGAATATCGATGTAGAGGATGTCCTCCACGTCTATCTGCCGCCCCACGGTGGCATCCTCTATGGCCACGGCGATCTCCTGACCAGCGATCGCTTCGCGCAGAACGTCCTCGCCTGTCCGCAGCGAACGTATGCGGCCGAGGTCCTTGCCGTCATGGGTGATCAGCTTCTGACCGGTACGAATGCGGCCCGCCAGCACACGCACGCCGACGATGGCCGGCTTGCTGGTGCGGAAGATACAGTTGGGCAATATCTTGATCTTTCCGGGGAAGGCCACCAAGGAACGCTTCTCCAGCTCGGCCTTGCGTTTCTCCTCCCCTACCCATCTCTGGTAATCGTCTATGAGACCGTACACCACCTCGTTGATGAATACCTTGGAGGTGTGATGAAGCAGTGCCTCTTTCGCGTCCGGAAGCATGTTGATGTTGAAGCCCAGCACCACCTTGTGCAACGGATCGTTATATGCGGTGACCTCGGTGATGTCACGTTTGGAAATGTCCCCGATCTCGTACTTGCGGATGGGTATGTCCGCCCTCTTGCATTCAAAGGCGAGCGCTTCCAATGAGCCGAGGGCATCGGCCTTGATCATGAGACCGTTGTCCACTACCTCGATGTTGATCGTGGTCTCCTCGGCGATCTCCTTCAGCACCTCGTCCTGATCGCCCTTGATGACCCGCAGGGGCGCCCCTGCGACCGCCCCCTCCAAGTTCTGACAGAGCAGCTTGACCCCCGCTGCCGCGGTGATCTCCTTCATGCGGTCGAACTTGTCCCGCGGGTCCCTTATCTCGTCCAGCGGCTTAGGTTTCAGTATGGCCTTGACCTTGGTGACCAACGGTTTACCTTTCGTCCCGAGGGCTATGGTGTCACCCTGCCTGAGCTCCCCATTGTAGAGTATGATGTCGATGGTCGGCCCCAGCCCGCGCTCCTCCTTGACCTCCAGTATGGTGCCTTTGCCCGGACCCACGGCGGTGTTCAGTGAATCCTCCAAGAAGCGCTGGGCCAGGCCGACCAGGACCAGAAGGAGGTCGGGTACGCCCTCGCCGTTCTTGGCGCTGATGGGGACCAGCGCTATGTTCTTTTTGAAGTTCTCGATGCGATCGTAGCGTTCGGAGGAGAGCCCTTCGGATGCCAGGCGGCCGACCACGTTATACATTTTCTCGTTCATCGCATCCAGCGCCTCCTCGGTCTGCGCTTTCTCGGAAAGAATGAAAGGAGACGAAGGGTGGGTGACCCAGCCGTTGATCAGGTCGATCTTGTTCAGGGCGATGATGAAAGGGGTCTTGAAACGTCTGAGGATATTTATCGATTCCAGGGTCTGCGGTTTCAATCCCTCGTTGATATCGATGACCAGGATGGCTATGTCGGCCAAGGACCCGCCCCTGGCGCGCAGCGTGGTGAAGGAATGATGCCCAGGGGTGTCGATGAAAAGAAGTCCCGGTACGGTGAACTTCCTGCTGCCGAGCAGCTTGGCGCAGACCTTGTTGACGTGATCCAACGGCACCTCCGTCGCGCCGATATGCTGAGTGATGGCTCCCGCCTCGTGAGTTATGACCGCCGTCCCCCGGATATAATCGAGCAGGCTGGTCTTGCCGTGGTCCACATGGCCCAGCACGCTGACGATGGGTTGCCGGATGGTCATGTTCATCGGATTCGAAAATGCATATTAGTATCTTTTCCAAACCACGGTCGACTGGCGTAGAAGCATCATATTGAAAAAAAAAGGTATAAAAAATAAGGTTTGGGGAAAGGATTTTTATTCTACTCGAACAGCCAGACCTTGCTGCAGATCTCGTAGCTCTGCATCTCGTAGTCGTTGAAGAAAAGCTCGATCTCCCGCTTGGCCGACTCCGGGGAATCGGATCCATGTATGATGTTGCGGCCGGTCTGCTGAGCGAGATCGCCCCTGATGGTGCCGGGTGCGGCCTCCACCGGGTTGGTCTTGCCCATCATACCTCGCATCACGGAGATGATATTGTCTCCCTCCCAGACCATTACAAGCACCGGACCAGCGGTCATGTAATCGATCAACTTGGGAAAGAAACCTTTGGTCTTATGCTCACCATAGTGACGCTCAGCCAGCTCGCGCGGGATGCGCATGAACTTCATGGCTACCGGGCGGAAGCCCTTAGCTTCCAACCGGGCTACGATCTGACCAATCAGACCGCGCTGCACCGCATCGGGCTTGAGCATCACGAAGGTGCGCTCGATCATTGAGCTCGCTCCTTCTGCTCGATCTTCTCCCTGGCTGCCAGGGTGAGGTTCTTCTTGACGGCGTACGCCTGGGTCCAGGTGATCTTCCGGGGCACCCTCTTCATAGTCACCATGTTCTTGTAGCACTTGTTAGTGCAATAGAGGAATACGGTGCCGTCCTTCTTGACGTACATCTTGCCGGTTCCAGGCTCGATCTGCTCGCCGCAGAAGGAGCATAAACGTTGCTCGACCATGTTGATGACCTCCTTACCTGAGAGAGAGCTTTCGAGCCTCTCTGGACGTCTCCCTGAGCATCAGAATGTCGCCCATTCGGACCGGCCCCATGATGTTCCTGGTGATGATCCTTCCCTTGTCACGGCCGTCCAGCACGCGGACCTTTACCTGGGTGGCTTCCCCGGTCATGCCCGTCCTGCCGATAACCTCCACGACTTCTGAAGGAATGCTATCTTCGTCAGCCATTTACTACACCCTTTAGCCCTTTATCTTTTTGACCTGGTCGACCAAGTTCTCCAGGATGGGCTTGCCCTTTCCAGCATCGAGCACCGCTATGGAAGCGGTGGGCTTCTCCAGACCGCAGGAGTTTCCCAGCTGAGCCTTGCTGTCCACGTATACGTAGGGAATGTTTCTCTCCTCGCATAGCATGGGCATGTGGGCCAGGATCTCAGGGGGCTGAACATCTTCGGCCAGAACGACCAGGACGGCTTCGCCGCGTTCTACGATCTTGGTGACCTCGTTAGTGCCCTTCTTTAGCTTGCCGGTATCCCGGGCCAGCTCTACGACCTCATAGGCCTTGTCCTTGAGCTCCTTGGGCATTTCGAACCTAACAAATACTGCTTTTGCCAAACTTATACCTCCTTCCGATGTATAAACATCCTCATTATTCACAGGCTCATTAGAGCAGGAACGCTCAAAGGTATGGTTCTATAAAAGGGTTATCCAATGCCGTCGTGGTCGAACGGTCGGGTGACCGTATATCACTGGTATGCGACATTTCTATAGCGATAAGAACGCTCGAAACGCATAAGTGCATTGTGGCCTGAACCCGCGGACCGATCCATATGATATTACTGCCGGTGGATCTTGGCGGCGTCCTCCCTAGCTAATCTGGGAGAATAATCTTCCCAGTCCCTCCAGGATGAGGAATGCCTCTTCCTCGATGCAATATAGGTGCGTCCGGGGGTCGACGCTCACATAACCGGCATCCACCAGCTTCCGGAGATGGAACTGGAGGTGCCCCTTCTTCATGTCCAGCTCCTTACTGATCTCGGTAAAGCTGCGCGAGCTGGTATACAGCATGGCCAGTATCTTCAACCGTATAGCGCTCGAGAGTGGTGCGAGGTAGGTTTCCATTCTCTCCGGCTCCACCTCGCCGAAAACGCTCTCGCAGGACCGCGTCAGCATCGGCCTCCCGGTTTGGAAACGGAGCGTCTCCATCGATGCCATCTGCTGCCGTGCTCGGTCCACGACCTCCAGCAGGGTCCGGTTGATCGTCTCCGCATCGGAGACCTGGCTGATGAGACCTCTAAGCTCATCCAGCCCGTGCATGGCTCCGCTCAGGTCGTCGCCCTTGTAACGGTCGATAGCATTATCATAGAGATCCGACAGGCGGCCCAGCGATTCCCTGGAATATCCAGACGCAATGTCCCGCCGGTCCTCGATCGCCGCGCGGAAAGCACCCCGGTTGTGGTCCAGGAAGGAAGCCCCGATCTGCTCCCTGAACACCCTGGTCATGTTGTCCTGCCGGAGTGATACGACGGATCGATTGATCGAGTCCATCTCCTGCCGCATTTCCTCGATCTTCTTCAACAGGTCATCGTTGGTAGCCGTCATCAGTAATAGAAGAATTGTACTAAATTATATTTAAATATTACCAAGGACGATAGCGTGGCCGACGGCAGGTGCCGTTAGATGGTGGGATGATTGAGGATCGGCGTAGTGGCCTGCGAGTGTTTCAAGAAGGAGATAGACCTGTTGACCGAGGGGGACCCGGACATCACCTTCAAGGAATACCTGGAGTTCGGATTGCACTCTTACCCCCAGGACCTGAAGAGGGAAGTTATCGCTCATGTCAATGTACTGCGCGGACAGGTGGACGCAGTGTTCCTGGGATACGGAACCTGCAACTCGCTGAAGGACGTGATCGAAGAGCTGGAGGTGCCGACCGTCACCATAGACGCGGACGATTGCGTCGGAGCGCTGCTCACCACCGACGAGTATACGAGGGAAAGGAAGGTCTGCACCGGGACCCTGTTCTCCATACCGTTCGTCTCGGACATGGGGGTCGAGTACTTCCAGAAGGATCTGGATAGCAAGATGCCCAACCACGAGGAGCTGGGGGTGGACGTGCAGTGGTTCTTAGACATACTGTTCGATGGATATTCTCGATTGCTGTTCATCGACACCGGTATCGGTGATCGCGATCATTACGAACAGAAGTCAATGGATTTCGCCGAGACGCTGAAGCTGAGGTACGAAGCCCGCCACGGTACGTTGGATGTCCTGAGGGACCGCCTGGAAGATACCAAGATCCTGGCGCGGTCCCTTCCGCGGTCCGGTTGAACGAGGTCCTAGATGAAGTGCAGCTGCTCCTCCTGCGGAGTGCGCATGGGCTTCTGCTTTTCGAAGACGGCGCATACTGGCTGCTCAGCCTCGTGCCCGTAGTGAATATACCATTTTCGGCATAGCCAATCCTGCAGCTTGGCAATGTCGTCGTTCTCCATGTGACGAAACCGACCTTGCAGCTTCAGATAGTCGGTCACCGGCAGCATGGTCTGCGGACGATAGGTCGTTCGGGAGCTGCCTTCCTCGATCTCGAACAGCGTCCACATACCAGTTTCCACCGCCAACCGGGATATCTCGACGGTCATGGAGGGATCGCTGCGCCATCCAGGGACGCAGGGGGTCATGACATGCAGGAAGCGGAATCCCTTCATGTTCTTGGCCTTCTCCACCTTCTTCACGAAGTCGTTGAAGTGAGCTATGGAGAGCGAAGCGGCGTAGGGGGGGTCGTGAGCGGCGATGATGGCCATCAGGTCCTTTTTGAACTCCCTCTTTCCCTTTACGATGTCCCCCACCGGGGATGTGGTGGTCCAGGCACCGAACGGTGTGGCCCCGCTTCTCTGTATGCCGGTGTTCATGTAACCTTCGTTGTCCAGGCAGACGTAGAGGACGTCCTCGTTTCGCTCCGCGGCGCCGGACAGCGCCTGCAGACCGATGTCGAAGGTCCCGCCGTCTCCAGCCAGACCGACGACGGTGGAGCTCAGTCCTCGTCGTCTCTGGGCAGCGCGTATCCCGGTGATCACCGCCCCGGTGTTCTCGAAAGCGGTGTACAGATAGGGCGTCCGGAAGTTGGTCGTGGGGTACATGGCGCTGATGACGATGAGGCAGCTGGCCGGGACGTACACGGTGGTGTTCTCGCCCAATATCCTCATGATGTTCTTGACCGCCACGGCCATGCCGCAGCCGGCGCAGGCACCGTGCCCGCTGGTGAACGGATCGTTCCGGGGCATGTCCTTGATGGTGCTCATCTCCCTCTCGTTCACTCCATATCCCCCCTTAGGCCGTGCCAGGTGACCTTTCGAACGTCCTCGCCCCTCGCCGCCTTCTCCACAAGGTCGTACATATCCCGCATGTGCCTGGGAGTGATATCGCGGCCGCCGATCCCGGCGATATGTCCGGTGACGGTCACCGGTACGTTGCACAGGGCTGCCGCCACCTCCGTGTGGACCGGCCCCCCGCCGTTGAACGAGACGGAACGGTCGAAGACACCCAGGGACCTGAGGCCCTTGGTGGCTTCGCACAGTTCCTTGAAAGGGAAGGGACGCATGAAACGCAGCTTGATCAGACCGGCCTTTTTGCCTTCGGCCCTCATCTCGTCTACCGTGCGTCTCGCTAGACCCGTCGCCGTCCCCAACGTCAGCATGGCGAACTCCGCATCCTCCATGCGGTAGGTGTCGATGAGACCACCGTAGGAGCGGCCGAAGACCTTGGCGAACTCCTTGTCCACCTCCATGATGATCTCCCGAGAATGCTCGATCGCCCTATCCAACTGGTAGCGCATCTCCATGGCGTACTCCGGCGGGACGATGGGATTGATCACCTTGGGGTCCGCGGGGTCCAAAATGTTGAGCGGGTCGTATTTGGGAAGGAAATCATCTACCTCCTCCTGCTCCGGTAGCTCCACCTTCTCTACCGTATGTGATAGAATGAAACCGTCCAGGCATATCATGACGGGCAGCAACGACCGGCGGTCCTCCGCCAGACGGAAAGCCATGATCGTTGCGTCCAAAGCCTCCTGGTTGTCCTCCACGTACATCTGCAGCCATCCCGAGTCCCGCTCGGCCATGGAATCGTTGTACTCCACCCAGATGCCTGAGGCGGCACCGAGGCTGCGGTTGACATTGACCATCACGATGGGCAGACGGTTCTGGGGGACGCAATACAACATCTCGTGCATCAAGGCCAGTCCCTGCGAGGAGGTCGCGGTGAACACTCTCACTCCCCCGGCGCTAGCGCCTATTGCTATGCTCATCACCGAATGCTCGCTATCGGCCGGAATAAAATCCGCGTCCAATTCCCCGTTGCTAATGAACTCCGCCAGCTGTTCCACTATTAGCGTCTGCGGGGTGATGGGGAACGATGGTATCACTTCAATTCGAGCGAGCTTGGCCGCATACGCCACCGCGTGATCGGCGCTGATGACCCTGACCTTCATCTTGAACCCCCCTTGATCATGTCAATGGCGTTCACGGGGCATACCTGGGAGCATATGCCACAGCCCTTGCAATAGTTGAGGTCCCATCGAACGTAGTCGTCCTCCTCTCGTTTGATGCATCCTTCTGGACAGGTGAACCAACAGCGTAGGCAACGCACGCATTTCTCCTTATCATAGTGGGGAGTCTGCACCCTCCAGCTCCCGGTGAGGTTCTGTCGAGCGCCACCGGGCCCCACCATCACCCCGTCCTTGGTGCCCACTGACAGACTGTTGCCGATAGGAATGTCCCTCCAATCCGGAAGCCATTCCCTCTTGGTCACCAAGGGTCTGATGCCCTGGCATAATCCGACGGACGCCTGCTCGTAGGCCGCCTCGGCCGCTCCGACATTGACCCGAGCGGCCTCTTCCCCGAACTTCTCCCCGAAGCGGTTCTCTATCGCCTGCTTCATAGAGCCTATGGAGACCAGATCGGTTACCCTGGCCACGGCCCCCAGGATGGCAGTGTTCACGATGGGCGCCTTGAGGAACTCCAGGGCGATGACGTTGGCATTGACCGTGGCGCATTCCACCACCACACCTAGGTCGATCTCCTGCGGCGACCTCCGGGTGTTCACGACCGCCTTTCCATCCTTCTTAAGGCCCCGGGCTACGGGTTCGATGTCGATGAGCGATTCGTCCAGTATCACCAGCAGGTCCGGTTCATACACCTGTGACTTGATGCTTATCTTCTCGTCGTCGATGCGGGCGAAGGCCATGACCGGAGCTCCGCGCCTTTCCGCTCCGAAGAAAGGGAACGCGTGGGCATGCCTTCCCTCGATGACCGCCGCCTCGGCAAGCGTTTGAGCGGCCATCACCGCCCCCTGACCCCCTCGACCGTGGAACCTGACCTCGAACATTGCGAACCCAGTGTATTATGTGAGCGAATCGTATTTAATCATTGTAGCGGACTGGATACGAAACTCTCTCAGCTATGTTCGGGGTCCCGAGCGTAGATCCAGAGCGAGAACAGGACCATGACCGCTGCTAAAAGTGCGAACAGCAGCCCCTGGAACTCCGGAGGTGGTAGTATCTCACCGACGGCATCGGACCACGCCCCCGTCAGCAGGAGAACGCCAACGGTAGTGATAGAGGCGACCAGAACCAATGTCACGTTCAGGACCCAGGCCTTGTTCATCACAGTACTGACCTCCGGTCCCGTAGCCCCCTTTTCCAGTAATTGCCGGGCGGTCCTCTCCAGGCGTGCGCCTTGGCGCCATAGTAAGGTGCTCGCCGCCAGGACCACACCGTTCAGGGCGATGAGGAACGGCGACGTGATGGTGTAAAAGGCGTACTTGTCCACGGACAGTCCGAAGGCATAGGACCAATCGATACCTGACATATACAGCAAGGATGGAGTGTACAGTCCCCATCCAGCGATGATAACCAGCACCGACCAGCGACCTTCCAGTATGAGAAAGAGCAGGGCGATGAACATCAATATGCCCACGCCGGTGAGCACCAATGGGTCGAGTGGTGACAGCAGATCGTGCAGTCCCATATCAACGAACAGCAGGTTGCTGGAGAAGGTCCACCAGGAGAATGCCAGACCGACCATGAGACCGATGGAGACCGAGGGAGCGATCCAGGGTGAGCTTTTCTCCGCGCTCATGACCCGAACTCACCCCCGACCGCCCTGGATGTCAATAAAACCTGGAAGAGGTCCTGCTCCCGGGGCTCCCAGGAGACGACCCGCACGCCCAACTTCTTGATGTGCCCTCGGACAGTGGTCTCCTCCAACCCCCGCAGCTGTATACCCAGGCTTTCCACCTCGTCCCGGCTGGCAATGTTCTTAAGGTCCACGTCGATGAGCAGGAATCGAGATTTGGGACCGGAATTGCGCCTCAGTTCCTTCAATCCATCTCTGAGCTCTGGCTGGCTGCCCCGATCGAGGATCGAGATGATGATGAACAGAGGGTTGCCCTGCCTTAGATGACCCCGGTGGCCGTGGACGAAACCGGTCAAACTGCCGGAACTGCCCTTGACATTCGCCCGATACAGCATATCGGCCAGCATGACCTTCTGACGTCTTCCGCCCTCCGGCAGCTGACACCGTCCCTGATGGATGAGCGCCGCGCCCACCAGACAATTACGTTGCAGATAGAAGTCGGAGAGCGCCCGGGCAGCGTGCAGGGCGCACTCGAAGGCGCTCTCGGCCTCACTACCTACCCTCATGCGCTCAGAATCGTCCACCAGTATCCACACCTTACGACGACCTTCACGTTCGTATTCGTTCACCAAGGGACGCAGTGCTTCCACATCACCCGAACGTACCGTGGCCTTCCAATTGATGGAGCGGAACTGGTCCCCCCGCTGATAACGACGTATATCGAGAAAGTTCGTGGTCTGTGCTCCGTGAGAGCTCATGACCGATGCGGGCATGGGCATGCGTGATTCCAGACGTGGGTCCCTGATCTCCGCCGCCCGCATGACCATCTGCTCCACATGCAGGGACCTTTTACTTCCCCAGACATTCTGATCACTGGGAAAGAGTCCGGAAAAATGTATTCCCTCGCTCCTCACGTTGCCGATATCGTACTCCCCGCGGCGCATCGGTCTTATGGTGTAGTTGAAAGGAGCGTTGAGGACCCCTCTGCCTTTCCAGAGAACACGTATGGCTTTTCCATCCCTCTGTTCGAAGGTGGGCGAGATCGATTCCGCCAGAACGACCAGCCCCATGCCGTGATCGATGGTCGTCTCCCTTTCCACCTTCAGATCGCGACCCACGAAGATCGCTCCCTTTTTGATCTCCCCCTCCAACCTGGAGACGCGCGGTCCGGGTATGGCTATGCTGAATGCCAGGAAGAACCAGGGTACCAACGAGATGATCATCAGTGCCATGTTCCCCAGGAACAGACCGGTCATCATAATGACCGCGATAGGGGCGATCCTGGCGGTCAGCGCCTTTCTGCGAGGGGTCATCTGGTCACCGGCCGAAGTCCTTGGGCACCTCGACGCCCTTCAGGACCTCCTCGACCACCTGGGCAGGGGTTATTTCACCCTCCACCTCGTACTCCATCTTCAGGATGATACGGTGGGACAAAGCCTCCAGGGCGAACAGCTTCACGTCGTCCGGGGTGACGAAATCGCGTCCCATGATGGCAGCGTGAGCCCGGGACAGCTTCATCAGTGCCAAGGAGCCTCTGGGACTGGAACCTGCCTCCACCGCGAAATGCTCCCGGGTCGCGCGGACAAGCTGGCATATGTAGGAGATGAGCACAGGATGCACGAATATGCTTTCCTCCACCACGGCCTGCATCTCCACGAAACGTTCCTGACTGACCACCGGCCTCAGGTCCGCCACCGGATCTTCGCTTCGCCATCGCACCCGACGGTTCAGTATCTCCATCTCTGAATCGAGGTCCTTGACGTACCCGGTCCGCATGCGTAGCAGAAAACGGTCCATCTGCGCTTCTGGCAATGGGAAGGTGCCCTCGTGCTCGATAGGGTTCTGAGTGGCGATGACGAAGAAGGGACGGGTGAGGGTCAGCGTGTTGCCTTCAATGGTCACCTGTCTCTCCTCCATTGCTTCCAGCAAGGCGCTCTGCGTCTTCGGCGGTGCGCGGTTGATCTCATCGGCCAGCAGAATGTTGGTGAATATCGGCCCCTTCTCCAGCACGAACTCCCCGCTCCTGGGGACCCATATCCTGGTCCCCAGAATATCCGCAGGCATGATGTCGGGGGTGAACTGTACCCTGCTCCACCGGCAACCACTGGCCTTTGCGAAGGATTTGGCCAGCAGGGTCTTTCCCAATCCGGGCATGTCCTCGAAGAGAACGTGACCGTTGGCCAGGGCCGCGCTCAATGTCTTGCGCACCACCGTCTCATCGCTGACGAACAGTCCGCCTATGACATCTATGAACTCCCGAGACAAACTCTTGAACTCCTTGATCTCCACCGCTTCACCTTCCCGTTCCATATCTACTGTGATTCTCGATAGCTATTTCTGCTTGGTTCAGCACCGAGGACACTGTGGCCTTGCGGGCCTTCCGTCTCCCTTCCTCCAACCTCTCTGATCGCCAGCTTGGCCACAGGGCGCGACGAGGTTCCTGATACCGCGTCAGGATGCGCAGCACTGGAGCGGTCTCGCCCTCCTTCAAACCATTCTCCAGAAGGACCCTGACCAACAATGCCACCAACCATTCCCTCTCCCCCTGCTCCACGAAGTTGCGGATGGGTGCGGAGAACTCCTCCACCCCCTCGGGGAAGAACGTCAGGGATCTGGGGGCCTCCATGTTTCTGAGAACGCCCTCCTCCGGGAAACGACTGGCAACGAACTGTATACTGGCTACGATCAGGGCGCAGCCGGCGGTCAGTCCGAAGTCCACCATGATAAGCTGGTCCGGTCCGATCTCGGCCACCAGACCCCTGGCGGTCATGATATAGATGGTGATGATGGTCAGCACGGCATAGGAGCCGAACAGTTTTGGCGTGGAAGCGGCCCACCCTGTCCACCTCCAAAATCGAGCGCGGGAATTGAACCATGATATCGAGAGGACGATGGCGATCAAGGAGATCGCGATCGCCATCAGGGCGGTGCCTTCCTCACCCAACGCCCAGAGCAGGACCGCCTCGAATGCGCCGAGGGCGGCCAGTGTCACTGTGCGGGAGATGGTGAACCAGTTCCGCTTCCAGGGACGGGTGACGGTCATGGCCAGAAGAGATATGCCGATCGTCACTGCCAAGACACCCACGTCCAGTCGTCCTCGGAACCAGGGGCCGGTGGTCAGGACCAGAGACATGAAGATCGCGCTGCCTAACAGTATCGTACCGGATGAGAGCGGTCGTGCCAATGGACCTTCCAGTGTGGTGGTCATCAATGCGGATACGTAATAAAGGAGAACAAAGAGCATCAGGGGGATCGAGAGGAAACCTAGGTCCATCTGACCTTCCTCGCTCGGTGCCAACAATGAGAATATGACGCCGATCAGGATGATCAGCAATGCCAGGGCGGCGGTCAAAGCCGCCAGCTTTCGCAACACCTCCGGACCGCTCCGGAACCGAACCTCCTTCCTGCGGAGTATCGAGCTCAAGGATGCCGTCCCATCACCTCCACCATCAAACGATAGGCCTGCTGATAATCGTCCAGCCTCATCTCTGATGGACCGTATTCAGATCTTTCGAACAGATCGAGCAGTTCGTCCAAGCTCTTGGCCCTTGGCTCGTCCAACCCTTTTTTGATGATGGCCTGGACCTCCCTGGGTGTTTGCACCCGGAGATCGTTCTCCGGAAGGTCTTTCACCACCTGAGCGAGGGTGGCGGCGATCGCTTCCCGGAATGAGGAGATGTACACTGTCCGTTTGGTCTGCCCGCTGTCACCCTTGACCCTCAATGCGTTCGCCCCTGCAGCCAGCAGAAGCGTGACAGTAGCCCCTCCCGAGGAGGTGTCCATTATGAACTCGCCCCCGTCGATCGACAAGATCACCTGTTCGTCCTGGGTGGCCACATTGACCTCCAACGGCTCTCCTGGAGCCCATATCAGAGGCATCCCCTGAGGGATCTGGGGGAACGTGAGGATGTGTGGTCCGTCAATGTTGTCCGGTTCGGTCTCATCGATCTCCGATGACCCAACGGCGCGCCGGGGGCGCAGGTAGGCCACCGTCCCGAGGACGCCGACGATCAGTACCAGGACCATCAGTAATGTCATGTACGGGAAGCCTCCCTCGATCTCGCCCTGCAGAACCACATCGGCGGTGCTCGGAAGATATGAGCCCTCGCCAGCGAAGGCCACGGTGCATTCCAAGGCACCTAGCTCCTGCAGCGGCAGGGAGATGGTTCCGTTGATGTCCGTGGTGAGATGTAGGTCATCACCCCCCGATCTCACCGTCAGGGCAGTGCCCGGGAAGGGCACACCATGGTCGTCGGTCAATCTGGCCTTGAGAACGTCCCCTTCCTGCCAACCGAGCAGCACCGTCCTGGCGGTCACATCGATGGAGAACTCCTGCAGAGGGATGCTGTCACCACGGACCAGCGCCACCACGGTCACGTTCCTCGGCCCCAACTGACTGTCGTTGCCCATTGGAACACTGAGTATGGCGAAGCCCTCGCTGTCCGTCTCGGACCCCGCTCTTTCACCGCCCTCCAGATCGAACCGGACCTTTAGTTCGGTGAGCGGGGCTTCCTCGGCTTGCGCCCGGAAGATGAGATTGTTGATCTCCCCTCGGACCAGGCTTTCCGAGCTAAGGCTGAGCATCGGCAGGACCACCGGCACCTCATCCTTGATCTGATGGTCACTGAAGAAACTGAAATCGTCGGAAATGGCCCGTAAGGTCAAAAGGCCGACGTTCCAAGAACGGACAGTGAACACCGCCTGGCCGAAGAAATCGGAGGTCACGTTCCGGTCGTTGGGCCACATGTCCGCCCCCGGCACCTCCAGATGTACGGTTATACCGTCCAGCAGGCGGCCTGAGGTCCTCTCCGTGACCATTACCGTCACTGTGACCGGGACGCCCGCCGCCAGTTTCTCTGGGCGAAGGAACTGCATGGTGACATGGTCGGTTACCCTGACAAAATGCTCGTCCTCTACCGGGGAGTGCTCGCTGTTCCCCAATGACCGGACCACCAGACGGTAGTTTCCGACCTTGAGCTCCCTCGGTATCCAACATACTGCTGAGAATTGACCATCGATGACGTTCGTCTCTGCCACCAATGTCCTTTCCGGCACTGTCGATGGGGATTGCAGGTAGACTCGGACCTTGGTCATCTCCACCGACCTGCCGATCAGTGATTCGAGCCTCCCCGAAACGGAGAAGGTCGTCGTCTTGTCCAGTTCTGGGTCGACAGGGCTCGTATGGATCGCCGAGGCACCCCCGCCCACGTCCTGGTCCCTGACCGCCCCGAACTGCAGCCCTTCCATCCTCACCCCTATGAAGTTCATATGGATGCTGGAATTGGTGGTCGCACGCCAGCCCTCCGGTACGATATAATCGATGCCGTAGGGACCGGGGTTGGGATATCGATAGGAGTAGGCACCGCCCTCGTCGGTGGTAACCACCTTCAACGGACCGCCGGATCCGGATATCCGCAGTTCCTGATCGGCCAACCCCCTTTCGTTCGGGTCCCGGATCTGGTTCATGTTCAGGTCCTCAAAGACCACTCCCGCCATGGTCATGGCGGTGCTCTCATCGGGGAACAGCTGTTCATCCCGAAGGCCAGTGGCATCCATGATTATCCAGCCCAACCCGTCGAAGCGCACCTCTGCATAGGCGTGCGCCTGGGCGCCGGTCACCTCCTGGTTCTGAAGGTAGGGATTGACCATGAAACCGTATACCATCCTCGCGGGGATGCCCAAGCTCCGGGCCAGCATGATGAACGCGGTGTTGTAATGAGTGCATACCCCCTCCTTGCTGTTGTAAAGGAACCATTCCATGGGGTCGACGCCGTCCGGGGGACTGGAGAAATCGAAGCGGTACTCGTAGTTCTCCCGGATGAACTCGTTGAGGGCACGCGCTTTCTCGTACGGACTGCCTAGACCGACGGTGATCATGCTGGCGGTATCCAATAGCCGCTGTTGCAGTTCGGTCGGGACCTGTGTGTATACCTCTTCGGACGTGACGTTGGCTGCCTCCAAGGTTTCCCGGGGGAACATGATATTGGCTGCCTTCACGTGATAGGGGAATAGCACCGGAGTGTTGCTGCGCAGCACCTGCAGCTCGGTATTATAGCGCCCCTTGGGCAGATTGCCAAAATCGACCTCCACACAATCCTTAAGGATAGGTATGCCGCCGCTCATGCGCATGGCCGGAACGACCGTCATGTCCACCTCCGGAGTATGTTCGTTGAGATCGGACCATTCGACCATCTTCTCGAAACCGCTCTCCTCCTTGATCCACATTCCATCAAGATATAGATTCAGTACTTCCACGCGAAGATAGGAGACGCCAGTGGTGTTCACCAGATCGAAAAGTTTGTCCTTGCCGGCGGGGGCGTACCTTAGGTCCATATTTCCAGAGGACATGCCGCCCATCACCTCCTGTGAGTACAACGAGGAGGTCTCGGTCTGCTGGACCAGGGCAGTGAGCGCGCTGAAGCAAACGATAACCACTAACAGCAGACTTGATAGTCTTACAAGACGGTCCATGGCCTATCTCCAGCGGAGAATTATCATCTTTCCCACGCTATTTAGTATTAAGGTGCTGTAATAGCGGCCGTCTCTTTGAAAAATAGTGCTGTCTGAAAAATTGGAGACGGAAAGAGGTTTCTCTCAGCAGGGAATTTTCATTTCACCATGTCCAACCAGTGCGCGTACTTGGGGTCCTCGCCCATGGCCGCGGCGTGGAAGGACCGTCCGATGCGCTTGGTGATCTGACCGATGCTCCCGTCGCCAATGATCCGTCCGTCAATGGTCCTGATCGGCGAAATTTCAGCTGCCGTGCCGGTCATGAACACCTCATCGGCCATGTACAGCTCCGAGCGGGTGATCTCCTTCTCGATGACCTCATAACCCAATTCTCGTCCGATGGTCATGATGCAGTCCCTGGTGATGCCTTCCAGGATCCCAGCGGACACTGGAGGGGTGAAGACCTTTTCGTTCTTCACCATGAATATGTTCTCCCCGGTGCCTTCGGCAACGGTGCCGTTGCCGTTGAGCATTAGCGCCTCGTCCGCCCCTCGCTGGATCGCCTCGAGCTTCGCGATCACCGAGTTGACGTAGTGCCCGCATATCTTGGCGTTCAGTGCCGCGGCGCGATTGGAGTACTTCTCCCAGGAGGAGGTGACTATGTTCGCACCCTGCTCCACCTTGTCCTTCCCCATGTACACGCCCATATGGGTGCATACGATGGAGACGTTCGTTCCCAATTTCGAAGGGTTCAACCCGATCTTGAACTCCGGATGCACTCCGTAGAAGGCTATGGGCCTGAGGTAATCTCCTTCCGGCCCAGAGGTGCGCACGACCTTACGGCAGGCCTCGCATAGTTCGTCCAGCGTATAGGGGACCTTCATCTGCAGAACCTTGGCCGAGTTCAGGAAGCGCACCATGTGCTCCCTCAAACGGAATATGTTCTTTCCTTGAGGGGTGTGGTACACCCTGATCCCTTCGAAGACCCCGGTACCGTAGTGGAAACCGTGGGCCAGCACATGCACCTTGGCGTCCTCCCAGTTCACCAACTGGCCGTCCATCCAGATCTTGCTGTCCATGCTATCCCTCAAATGGCGTTCACTGCCCTTATGTACTTATCAGGTTTGGTGGCCTGGACCATCTTCTCCACTTCCTCTATGGAGCCTATGAGGCGGGCCTTGCCCACCGTGTTCGCCACTAGGGCGTAGGATTCCTGACGGGTATCGTCCACGATCTCCACTTGGACGATGTCTTGCAGGCGCTGCAGACTGTCCACTGCCCACTCTGCCTCCTTGCGGTCGGAGACGCTCAGGACGACACGGGACTTACCAGGCATCTCACACTTACCTACCACGATAGTATCCACGTTGATCTTCCTGCGGGTGAACTCACCCATGATCCTCTGCATCACTCCGAACTCGTCGTTCACGACCATCGATATGACTTCCATGTCGAATCCCTGACCTTCAATTCTTCTTGTTCTTTATCGGTATCTGGTAATTGCGCACGGTATGATTCTTTTTTATCGGAGAATAATATCCTTCGTCGTCCCGTCCATTGTCTTGGCCGCACGGATATTTTGGAGTGGAGAGCCATGGGAGCTGATGGCATTCACTGCCCTCCCTGATCTTCTTGGACCTGCGCACCCCTCCTTCCACCAGACCGATCGCCATGAGACCGAGAAAGAATGAACCTCTCATTGCCATACCATCCTACAATAGATCGGGAAAGCCATCGGCTCCCCTTTCAAATACCCAAGACGCGCTGGACCAGAACAATATCGGTCGAATCGCCTAGCGCGTACATGGTCCGTTTGTATTTCCGCTGGTCTATTTAAGGATTGTCTTGTCCGTTTTCGGCGTCCGGTACGAAATCGCTGGGTATGCCTGGGTCCAGCGCACCTACTTCCTTTAAGATGCGCTTCAGGAAGGTCTTGGTACGGGGATTCTGCGGATTGACGAATATCTGCTCGGCCGTTCCCTGTTCTGCTATTAGGCCTTGGTCCATGAAGATCACCTGATCGGCCATGTCCCGGGCGAAGCCCATCTCGTGAGTGACGACCACCATGGTCATTCCCGATAAGGCCAAGGACTTCATGACATCTAGCACCTCGCCTATGAGTTCGGGGTCCAAGGCCGAGGTGGGTTCGTCGAACAGAATGACCTTGGGGTTCATGGCCAACGCGCGGGCGATGGCCACCCGTTGCTGCTGCCCCCCGGAGAGCTCACCGGGATAGGCGTCCGCCTTGTCGCTCAACCCCACCTTGTTGAGGGTCTGGATCGCCAGTTCCTCGGCCTCCTGCTTCTTCATCTTCTTGACCTTCATCAAGGCCAACGAGATGTTCCTCTTGGCCGTAAGGTGCATGAAGAGGTTGAAGGATTGGAACACCATGTTCATCTGGGCGCGCACTGCATTGATGTCGATGTCCTTGTCGGTGATGTTGTGCCCCAGGAAGATCACCTTTCCACCGTCCGGCTCGTTCAACAGATTCATGCACCTCAGCAAAGTGCTCTTCCCGCTGCCGCTGGGACCAATGATGGTAATGACCTCCTGCGGCATGACCTTCATTGAAATGCCGCAGAGGACCTCATGGTCACCGAACGATTTCTTGACGTCCACGAGTTCGAGAATAGGTTCCACCATCTTCACTCACTCCCCATCATGCCTGGTATGGCGAACTTCTTCTCCACGACCCTCATGATCCTTGACGTGCTGAAGGTCAAGACGAAATAGAGCACCGCCACGAATATGAGCACCGGGATGGATTGACCGGTCGTTGCACTGATCAATTTACCCCTCAGTGTTAGCTCTAGGACCCCTATGGTCATTACCAGCGAGGAATCCTTGATCATAGTGATGAACTCGTTCGTGTACGGAGGTAGGGCATTGCGGATGGCCTGGGGGATCACGACGCTGAACAAAGATTGATTATAACTGAGGCCCAAGGATCTGGCTGCCTCCATCTGTCCCTTTGATATTGATTGGACCCCACCTCTGAATATCTCCGCCTGATAGGCGGCACTGTTCAGAGAAAGAGCGAGGAGACCAGCCACTAGAGGACTGGATACATAGATGCCCAATTGCGGAAGGCCGAGATAGACAAGGAATATTTGGATCAGAAGTGGCGTTCCTCTGAACGCCTCCACATAGATCGTGGACAGACCGTAGATCACCGGATTACGGGATATCCTCCCCATGCCGATGAGGATCCCCCCTATGAACCCGAGAACGATCGATATGACCGCGATCAGGAGGGTCATCTGCAACCCTCGCATAAAGACGTCGAAGTATTCCGGGACAATGGTCCAGTCGATGGTCATTACCATGTTGCAGCACCCTTTCTTTTTTTGAAATATAGATTAGGGAAGAGGTTTAGTTCCTGTAGAACGCTTAGATCAGCCACTTGAGCATGATCTCGTCCAGGGTGCCGTCAGCGACCATGTCGTTGATGGCTGAATCCATGACCGTTTTCAGCTCGGGTTCGCTGTCGGGTATGAGTATACCATAGGATTCCATCGTGTAGATGACGAAAGCCACCTTCAGATTGTAGTTCGTATCGTTGGCATACTTGTTGGCCACGGGGGTGTCCACCACGAAAGCGTCATACAGTCCGTTCTCCACTCCCAGCACGGCTGCGGGAACGTCGGAGAGGGGCACATGACTGACCGGGTCCAGATTATCGTCGACCCACCACTGTCCGGTGGTCCCGGTCTGAGTGACCAGGGTAGAATCGTTCAGGTCGTCGAGATCGGCTATGGTGCTTGAATTCTGCACCAGGACGGCCTGGTTGGCGACGTAATAGGGTACGGTGAAGTCATTGATCACGTCACGCGCAGCGGTAATGGTTATGGAAGATATGGCGCAATCCAGCTGACCGGTCTGCACAGCGGCGAACAGCGGGTCAAAGTCCATGGGTCGCCAATCAATTTCGACACCTAGCTTCGCGGCGATGTACTGCATGATCTCTATGTCTATGCCCTCGAGTTCGTCAGTGGTAGCGTTGATGTTCTCGAACGGAGGATATGGGACCTGGGTTCCGACAATGATCGTTCCGCGGTCCTGGATCTTTTCCAAAGCGGTCCTATTGTCGCTGTTGAGGAAACCACCCAATACCACAACGGCCACCAGTGCCGCAACGACCACCAGCACGACGGCGATGATCATCATGTTCTTATTACCACCCTTCTTTTTCAGGGAGGCCCCGCTGTCAGCAGGTTGACTAGAATTGGTATCGTCTGCCATAATTCGACACGGATGCCTTATTTTAATTTAAAACTATTTTCATTTGGGATAATGAAAAAGGACTTAATTACGTTAATTCGTAAGAAAGACTACGATTAACGTATAATCTATGCCCATATTTGCCCAATAAATACGATTTTCGAGGATCGGACAGGTATGGATATGATTTCAGCCTAATCATTCCGCATCCTGTTCCAGATGTCGATGAGGGCGTCGGCGGCATCTCTTTCCATGTCTCCCTCCACCCAGACCAACAGATCGGCCAGTTTTTTAGGGTCGACCACGCTGACGAAGGTCCCTCCGTCCTTGCTTATTTTGATCAGACCGGCGGCGGACAGCCGCTTTATATGATAGGAGAGGGTGGACTTGGACACTGCCACCAGGAGCATCAGGTCAGAAAAGCTGACGCTGCCCCGGTCCAGGGCGTGCATGAGTATGGCCCGGGTAGAACGATTGCGGAGATGGGACAGGATCTTACGGTCTGTGAGAATAAAACCCTCCGAAAGGAAGTAGCGCTGATGGTTCCCCTCTTCCTCAGCCCGGATCATGCCTGCGTCCGTGAGCACTCGCAGATGATATGTGAGCATACCCACCTGCAGGTCCAGCTCCCTCTCCATCTCTCTCATATATGTACCTGGCCTGGAACGTATGAACTCGAATATCCTACGGCGGCTCTCCAGGTCCAGGGGCTCGTCCATCGATATCATCCCTTTAACAGAGCCAGGTAGTTCGTGCCGATTATTAGGATCAATACCAGCACCACCAGGTTAGGTATGCCCCACACCGCATCATCGGTAAGCTCCCCGAAAAGCGCCATGGCCGAGAGTGCGGTGAACCCCAGGAAGGAGAGCATGACCCAGGTCATCCTCCTTCCCCTGACCCTTCTCCAGGCCTGCACGCTGACCACAAGCATTATGACCGAAAGACCGAGCAGCACGATCCTCAAGGCCAAATCCAAAGGTTGCATGATTGTTCCATACCCTTTTTGGCAATAAACCGTTATGGTTCAATCATCGAACCGATGGGAAATTGTTTATGGACGTTCCCCTTAGATAATTCCATGGGCGATCTAGTGATAGGGCTGGAGTTCGTGGTCGCGGCCATCGTTTCCATACTCGTCATCTCCAACCCCATCTCCACATCGGCCGTTTTCATCACCTTGACCGAAGGGATGAGCCACGAACAGCGGCGAGGGATAGCTGCGAAGAGCATTCGTTATTCCGGGGGCATATTGATCTTCTTCGCCCTAACTGGCCTCTTGGTGTTCCAGATTTTCGGTTTTGGCGTGGGGGCTTTCCGCATCGCCGGGGGCGTCCTGCTTTTCAGCACCGCGGTTGGCATGCTCAACCCCAGGGAGAGCGGGGTGAATGTCGAGGAGCGTTTTAGGGATATCGCCCTCATTCCATTGGCCATACCTTTCACTAGCGGGCCTGGGACCATCGTTACCGTAGTGGTCCTGATGTCAGAATCAATGAATCTGATATCTGAACACGGAGTGCTCACCGGCGGCCTAGCCGTCCTAGGAGTCTATATCGGTATCGCCGTGACCATCACCATATCTTATTTTATGATGGTCCAGTCGGAGCGTATAGATCGGTTCTTCGGGGAGGGCGGGAGGAAGGTGGTCACCCGTCTGATGGGGCTGCTGGTCATGGCCATATCCATACAATTCGTCATCAATGGCATCATGGACATACTGCCCGAGTTCGCTCGGGTGTTGCAGGACTCAGGATTTATCCTATGAGTTCGAAACCTGTACCAACCGGTTCGACGACCGTACCAAAACGCTCATGACCCTTCCCCGGGGTCTAGCAATTAGGTGATAAAAAATGAACAAGAAGGCGTTGAGCATTATATTGGGAGGCTTGCTTCTCATCTCGGCACTCGCCTTCGTAGCCACGCCAGTCCTGGCGGACGGTAACGGAGGGAGCAACGAAGATGGGAACGGCCCCTGGTCCGAGGGCGGCGGGGAAAAGCCAGCCACTCCGGGCGAGCAGGTGAACGATTCCATGTATCAACTGGGAGTGAACCGCTCCTTGATGGGGAAGATGTCCTATAGCTACGGCCACGGTCAAGGCGGATTTATCTTCTACGATCTGAATGAAGAGAACGGCATGATCACGGACTACGGCCTGATCACTTCCGACGGGGAAAAGGTCATCCTATCCAGCATAGTCATGGAAGGATCCACTCCTGATGAAATCGAGACCCATGGGTCCATCATCAAGATCGTCGACGACACCACAACGGTCGTTCTGCACGACAACCCCACTGGTATGTACCATCTCTTTGTGAACGAGAGCACCAACATCACCATCACCCTGGCCGGGGACATGCTGGTCATAGAGCAGAATGTGATGGATGAGAACTGCAATTTGACCTATCAGCTGGTCATCTCCGATGGGGAGACCAAGGGCGTGATCGCCTCTGACGACCCATTTGAGGTCACCGAGAACGGCACAGTGATCGACTGCAATGTCACCGAGCATCTGGTGATCCGATTCCTCCCCCAGGTGGCCCATCGCCATATGGTCATGGAGCAGATCATGATGCAGGCAGTGCAGGATGGTGTCGTGGCGGCCGAGATCAGCCTTATGGCTGACGAAAATGGCGGCATCTACGACACCGTCTCCTACAGGAACGAGCTGCAAGTACAGGTGAACCAGGTCGTCAAGAACAAGTTCCAGTTGATGACCCAGGGCCAGAACGCCCAAGGCGCCCTGCTCCTGATACACACTGAAACGAGCACCATGGACATGACCCAGGACCGTCTGCGTGTAATGCTGAACGATCAGGACATGAAACAGGTGGACGACCCCATGGAACTGATCTATGGGCAACCTGACGAGGCCTGCTACGCGGTGGTCGACGACGGCGATGTGCAGCAGATGCTGGTCTACCTCCCGGCTAACACCCTAGGTTCCGTGACCGTCGAGGGCGTGGACGCCCTGTCCGAACTGCTTTCCCCCATGGGGCTGGCGATCGTGATCGGCGCTTTCGGCCTGGTGGCCCTTGCCGGTGTGGTAGCCTTCCGTAAAAGATGAACTACTCTCCCAAACCCCTTTCCTTATTTTTTTTTGACCGTTTCTAAGGCTTCCGATCGACCTCTTTGGTGCTCTCCACCACTTGCCAGACGGCACGGTCCCCTTTGTCCAGACGGACGTGAAGAGCGGCGTAGGCGCGGGCGAACGCCTCCATGGCCATGGCCACGACCATTTTCAATGGGTGCCTGGCGTTATCCTTAAGGAAGCTGAACCAGGCATTGAAAAGGTAAGACCTGTCCCAAGTGGGTATATCATAATCGAACCAGCGTTTCATATACCGTTCACCGATGTTCACCCTGGTCCTCTGTATGAAAAAATCGTGCACCGTCGTCGGACCTCGGTTGTAGATCAACGCCCCAGGTTCGTACCTTATCTGGTATCCCCGGTTTTCCAGCTCACGCCGGATGAGGTCCTCGTCGCTTCCCATGCCAGTAGGTATCTTCAGGCCCACGTTCCTGAACGCCACTATCTCTCCCACCTTGGGGTGTATGAGTGAGAGACGATGATGCATGTCCCAGAGCATGTGAACGGCGAAGCCCATGTATGTGTCCTTATCGTTCACCGGGATGGGGTGTCCGCCGACCATGCCTGTGCTCGGTTCCTGGAAATGGGCGGCCATCATTTCCAAGGTGTCCTCCTGCATGACATTATCAGCGTTGGCTAGGAAAAGCACATCACCCTTGGCCTGTTCCACGAAGACGTTCACCGCAGAGTTCTTGCCCTCCCGCCGTTCCTGCCTGATCAACCGGACGCGCCCATCCGTGGTTCTGGCGTATTCGAGCACTAGCTCGTCCGTACGGTCAACGCTGCCGCTGGAGACCACGAGCACCTCCATCAGCTCCTTCCCTCGGAAAACTTGGGATGTAAGAGATCGCAGGCATTGGAGGATGTTCTTTTCCTCATTATATGCGCAGACACCAGCTGAAATGGTCAGCATCTGAAAGGAATGGAGGCTATTTCCATTATTTAATTTTGAAGTAGCCGTTGGTGAGTTTCATCATAACTACTTTTTTCACCAATCTATAAATATAATCTACATTTTTGGAGATTGGAAGTTGGGATGCGTAGTGGATGAACATAAGGATCTGACCATCATCCTGCCCACGTACAATGAGGCGGGAAACATTCAGCCGATGTTAGAGACCCTTAGTTCGTTGTATCCCGGTGCATCCATCATCGTGGCTGATGATAACTCCAAAGATAACACCCAGGAAGATGTTTTGGACTTCGCCGATTCTCATCCCTTGACACGACTTATAAGCAGGGACCCTGCCGATCGCGGGCTCACCGCCAGCATTATGGATGGGATAGTGAACACGAAAACGGCACACTTCGTGGTCATGGATGCGGACTTTCAACACCCTCCAGGATCGGTGGGCGACCTGCATGTGAAGTTGAGGGCAGGGGCAGAGATCGTGGTCGGCGTGCGAGAGGATAAGACCAAGCTAAGCGTCGGTCGCATGTTGGCCTCCTGGGGAGCGCATATGATGGCCCAGGCATACCTTAAGACCATGAGGCGCCCCAGTTCCCAGGACACCATGAGCGGTCTCTTCGGCGGGCAAACGAAACTTTGCCAAGGGATCATAGAAGAGAAGGGTCACAAGTTCGAGCGAGCTGGATTCAAGGTCCTTTTTGATCTGTTGAAGTTCTTGCCCCACAGTACCGAGGTCATCGAGGTTCAGTTCGTCTTCAATACCCGCAGGAGCGGGGAGTCCAAGCTCTCCTCGCGGGTCATCCTTTCCATACTAAGACAGTGCGGTTTCGTCGGCAAGATCACCGCCTTGGCCGTTCAGTTCATGCTCATCAACATGGTGGGTCGGTTCCTTTCCGCCCTTTCATTGGGTCTATTGTTCACTTTCTGGATCATGGGGATCCAGCACATCGTATACGATGACCATATGGTCACCTCCACCGTTCTTGCATTCATTCTGGCCATGTCATACTTGGTGATAGCAAACAAGTACATGCTGACCCACGGACGACGGGACGGGCTGGTGCTCGGAGCCAAGCTGGTGTTCACCGCCTTCTCCGGCTACATGGTAAATCTGTACATTTTTTACATGGCATTCTCCGCCCCTCTTTCAGTGCAGACCCTGCCAATGTTCCTTGGGTTCGGCGTCGCCTACATGTGGAACACCTTGAGCAGCGCCATTCCGGAGAACTGATCAATTTTCGACCAACTTGTGCAAAAAGACGAGATGCGTATCGTCCAGATTCTGCCCCATCAATGAATAGGTCGAATCGTCTGCTATGCCCAAAGCCACGGACCCTTGCGCTCCGGCCGATCCTACCGAGACCCTAACGAACGTAGGTTCTCCGATGGCCCATGCCACTTCAGCCTCCAAGCATCTTGCCAGGTCCCAAGCGAATACGTCCTCCATGCTGGCCCTGAACGGTTTATCCATGGGTCCTCCTAGGACCAGGACCGCCCCTTGCCCGTAGGGGATTAGGGCCATGGTTGTAAGGTCCATCCCTCTATGGTATATGGGCCCCAGAACGGTCCCCGAAGCGTCTAAGACATCCTTGACCAGCAGACCATTGCTGGGAGCAACGGTCCTCCATCCGAAAGCTTGTGAGAAAGGGGTAGTGGACACATCCCTACCGCTATCGTATTCCAGTGAAGAAAAGTGCAGCTGAAGCGTGCCACCCACTTCGGAGGTGAAAGGGACCGAGCCGGGGCCTATCGAGACCAGTAATCCTCCGGCCAACACCCAGGTTTCCGCAGCATGACACAGCTCCATATCGTCCCATAGTGAACTGGCCAGTATCAGTGTGCCATTGCCCGATGAGAAGAACGATGCCAGAGCGTTTTGGTCAATGACCTTTACCTCCCGTGACGAGCCTATATTTTGAAGATCGGCACCCAGATGGTCCATCAGACCCTGTACGTTGGCCGGATTGGAAGCGTTGGCATCTGCCCCTCCGATATCTAAAAGTATCGTAATATCGTCATGACGGTATTGCTCGATGGGGAAGGCCATGACGCTTGCTGGATATTCGTGCTCATGACCGGGAAGAGAGTAGTGAAGCACGGCGGTCTCACCGTCCCACACCAATTCCAATTCCATGTCCTCAGGACCGCCGGTCGGTATCATGAACGAAGAGATGATCAGTAGCGTCACCACCGCCAATACCGCCCATAGTTCGCTACGCATGACGGCACCTCCAATCGGTCCACCTTCGCAGTAGGGATTCGACCGGGTCCAGGCGTGCTGGTAGTATAATGCTTGCCATAACTACCGCCCCCACCCCCCCTAAGACGCTTAAAATGACATATCGAACGAAACTGGCGCTCACAAAATAAGTCATGATACCAGCATTGAGCGCGGTTACCCCGGGAGATCCGACGAATTGAGCCCATGGATAGAAGAAGGCGAATCCGGACTGTAGTGAGATGATGAAAAGTAATCCGACCACTGTGAGTATGTACAGTTTACCCAGCATCTGAGGTTTTACCAGGGAGAGCAGTAACAGAGGAGGGAACAGCCAGATCAGATGTTGTGGGTTGGTGACCGGCTGGGTCAACAACAATATGATGATCACGAAGGTATTGGCCAGTAGGAAGTTCTCCCTCTCGTTCCCCTCCGGTCGACGAAGCAGGAGGAAAGAGACCAGTATGGTCAATGCCAACCCTAGGACCGTTAACAAAATGCCAAGGGGGAAGACGGCCCCGCCCGTCCCCCCTCCAGTTCCGAGCGCCTCGATCACTGGAGATAGGAACCAGAGATTCAGTCCTCCCAACGATGTATATGTCCCTCGTCTCAACACAAATTCCAGGAAGGAACTGGAGCTCAGAAGGAAAGGCAGAATGGCAGCCAAGCTCAGTCCTCCTCCGGCGATGAAGAGGGCGAAAGGGCGGAGGGAAATGAGACCTTTTCCTGCCCGGGCCTCTCGGACCAGGATCAAGGACAGGGAGACGATGCACAGTATGATAAGATACACTGGATAGATCTTCAGTAGCACCCCCACCCCCAAGACCGTGCCGCTCAGTAGGTAACGGCGGTCCATGAAGGCCAACATGCCCACCAGAGCGCAATATGCAGGAAGCACATCGAACTGACCATGCACCGCGCTGACGAAAATGACCAGAGGGTTGAGGAACCATATCAAGAAAGCCTTCACCGCGATCTCTTCGCCTTTCCATGATCGGACCGTACGGAAGATGAGCAGCCCCACTAACAGGTCGCCCAGGATGAGCGGGGTCTTCAGCAGCAGATTGAAGGCCGGGGCGGTCACGAAAGGTACCAGCATCCCCGTGGTACGGGAGACCTCGACCATCGAGGGAACGAAGACCCCTAGGTTCCCCGGATCGAAGAATTGTGAATACAGGAAAATGAGAGGATATGAGATGACCGCAAATAGCGGAGGGTAGGAGAATAATACCATGCCATAAGGTCCGGTCCCCGCCAATGTCCCGGCCGCAGCACTGTAGAAAGGATAAGCATCATAAGGGACCGATGTCCAGGGAGCCAGTAGAAACCGGACCGCTAGTCCGATCAAGATGAACTTCAATACGATTGGTGTGGGAGCAATGGTTGATCGTAGGACATCCCATACTTTAAGCCGCATATGGTCAACCCGCCCCGCTCACCATTCGCATCAAGGCGTGGATATACCCCTTGACGTATCGACGGAACGATCTCCTGGCACCCTGAATGGCGATGATCATGAAGTAGTATGGAATGAGTATCAAGGTCTGTCCAAAGAAGCAGGTCAGCAGGCTCAGCCCGCTTTTCCTCTTTTGCACCAACATCAACATGTTCCGGCCATAGAAATAAGCTCGATATGGGGTCATAAGATTGGACCCGGCCACGCCGGTGGATATCGAAACCTTATGCTCCGCAATGGCCCGAGGGACCAACCAGGATTCGTAACCTTTCTCCTCGGCCCTCAGGCAGAACTCGAGGTCCTCCGCATATATCTCGAAGTCCTCATCGAATTGGCCGATGTCGGAGAATATCTCGGCCTTGACCAGCATAGCGCACCCTGTGATGAAGGAGACCTGCCTATCTTGGTCGCCTCCATCGTCCTTCCAGTCCATGAGGGGGTGCGTCGATAAGCCCAACCAATGATTGAAATGACCACCGTTGAACCACATCACGTCTGTTCCGTAATAGAATATCTTGGGGCCAACGATCCCGGCGTGGGGGTGTCGCTCCAATGCTTCCAGGAGATCAACGACCATGCCTGGGCGGACGATCGCATCATTGTTGACCACCAGGATATGTGTGGCTCCTTCCTCCAGGGCTCGCTTGATGCCTCGGTTCACTCCCTTGGCATAGCCCATGTTCTCCTCGTTCTCCACGACCTTCAGTCCGGGGAAGTTCTTTAAAAGAAGAGGGACCGAACCATCTCTGGAACCGTTATCGACCACCAGCACTTCCACCTCGGGGTTGCCATTGAGTATTGAACGGACGCATTCGACGGTGTCTTCCGCCCTGTTCCAGTTCACTGTGACCGCAAAGGGCCTTTGGCCGGGGGCCATGCCCCTGGATATGACATTACGCTATAAATCTAATCCTCAGTTGGTTTCTTACAAAGGTATAACTCCTTGAATTAGCAATTGAAAAGGGATGTCCTATAAACAGTTCGATGTCTACGTGCAGGACCGTCCTGGAGAGATCTCCAGGGTGGCTGAGGCATTGGCCCATCACGCAGTGAACATCCGGGGTATATCCACGGACGTTGGCTGCGGAAAGCCGATGGTGCGCATAATCACCGACGACGACAATAGCGCCCGCAGCGCTTTGAAGGCGGCGCAGCTGGAGTTCAAGGAGCAAGACGTCATAGTGGTGGCCATGCCTGATCGACCAGGGGAGCTCTCCAAGCTCACCAAGAAATTGGCCAGGGGAGGCATCAACATCAATTCCCTGTTCGTACTTGGAGCTAAGACCCAGATAGAGGAATTGGCGATGACCGTCGATCGATCCGAAGAGGCCAAGAAGCTATTGGACTTCTCCTAGGTCTTAACGGAACGGTTCCGCCGCGCCCTATCTAGCCCTTTTATGGAGATGATCATGATGGCCGCCAATATCAGCGCTCCACCGATAACGGTCATCATGTCAGGCCTTTCCCCGAGTAGAATGAAGGAGAACAGTAGACCGAACACCATCTCCACCAAGAGTATGATAGAGGTAGTCGTAGCCCCTAGGGACTTCAATCCTACGTTATACAACAGGAAGGCCACAGTTGTGCAGAACACCCCAGTATAAATAGCGAAGAGCACACCCGAAGCACCTAGAGTATAATCTGATATCATCGGCATACTGATGGGGATGGCCAGCAGAGAGGTCTGCATCACCACCGTGCAGGTGAGAAAAAGCAGCGAATAACCTTTCTTTAATTCCCTGGTAGTGAACACGATGTAGAAGGCCCATGAGACCCCGGCCATGAACACGAGCATATCCCCCACGAAATTGCCTTCGCCCAGATTCGTAAGGTCGCCTTTGGTGGCGATCAGACCTACCCCGACCATACCTAGTACCAGGCCGAACACGATGCGGCGGTTCAAACGCTCCTTGAGCACCACCGATGCCAGGACGGCCACGATGACCACGTTGATGTCGATCAGCAGCACGGTATTGCTGGCGGTGGTCTGGGTGAGACCAACGTTCTGCAGAAGTATGCCCATGGCGTTCAGCAAGGCCACGCCCCAGAGGGTTTTGCTCTTGAACAGTGAGTAATCGAACTTGTAGAGAAAGAAAAAAGGGATTATGGATATGGCCGAGAAGACCGCCCGTAAGACGGTAAAAAGGAAGGGGTCCGTGCTTTCCACCCCCAGCTTGCCCGCCACGAAGGACGTGCCCCAGATCATGCCCGCTAGGATAAGCAAGGCATGTGTGTAGCGGGGCGTCGAGCTCATATCCTGCGAAATCTCCTTTATCTATTTATCTCAGAGGGAGCACCCAGGGCCCAGAATGGTCCCTTTTGCGCGGGAGGAAGTATGTATGATCGCGTCGTCGCCCAGTACACAGTCCACAAGATGAGCGCCGTCGCCGATGCGGCATCTTTCACCGATGATGCAGCCATGGACCGATACCCCCACACCCACGATGACATCGTCCAACAGCAGGGACCCTTCCATTTTCGTATTATGACCCAGAACGCATCTTGAACCGATCGCGCTGCGGGTGATGACGCAGCCGGTCGCCTCCACCTGGTCGCCGAAGTAGGCCGGACCTTTCACCATCGCTCCGATCGGAACGGTGCCCGCGACCGCCCCCTGGGCCGTGATAACCCCTTTCCTTGAGGCCATGTCCATGTTGGCCAGGTAGAGGTCTGAAGGCCTCCCTATGTCCTTCCAGTAACCGCGAAGGGGGGAGGCATACAGACCGCGGCCCTTCTGCAGCATATCCAGGAACAGGTCCTTGGAGAAGTCATACCTCTCCCCCCTTGGGATCAGTTCCAACACCTCCTTCTCCAGGACATAGGTGCCGGCATTGATCACCCGGGAGAACACCTCCTCGGTGCGGGGCTTCTCCTTGAACCGCTCGATGCGCCCGTCATCATCCACTCCAACGATGCCGAACTGTTCCGGATGCTCTACCTCCGTCAGGCCCATTGTGGCCTCGGCCTTCCGCTGCATGTGAAAATCGATCAGAGCGCCGAGATCGGCGTCCGTCAATGTGTCGCCACTGCCGACAACGAACGTGCCTTCCAATCGGTCCTCCAACAGCTTGACCGCGCCAGCGGTACCCATCGGTTCCTTCTCATAGGCAAACTCGATCCTTACGCCAAGACGTTCGCCTTTTCCCAGCACCTTGAGCACGTCCTCCGAACGGTAGCCGCATGCCAGGAACACCTCTTCCACGCCCGCTTGGGCCAGGGAGGCGATCACGTACTCGATGCAGGGAACGCCAAGCACCGGCAGGAGCGGTTTGGGCCTAGTACTGGTCAACGGACGAAGTCTGGTACCCTCTCCCCCGGCCAATACTACCGCCTGCTTAACTCTCGTTCTCATCCCTTCACCTCACTCGAACAGCTTGATCACGTTACGGTCCTTCCGTGCGCCTATGGCCAAAGAGACAGGGTGACACTTGCTGCGCAACAGATGCACTATGGGGCGCATGTCACTGTCCGACAGCGCCTCGAAGTTGGCCATGCCCTTAGCTATGATCAGGTCGGCGCTGTCGAACGCCCTCTTGAGCTCGTCCGGCATCGCCTTCAGGTCCACCCCAATGGCGAATACGCCGGTGGTCAGGCATTGGTCCAATATCTGGTCCGCGCCGGATATGGAAAGGTCCTCCCAGGTGGCGTCGGTGATGATGGGCTCGCCCTTCACCACTCCAGTGACCTTCAACCCCAATTTCTTCAGTTCACGTAAAAGGGGCAGGTCGAGCACGATCTCTCCGCAGTTGTCGAAGAGGTAGACCACCTCCTTCGCCTCGCGAAGCAGCTCCCGCATTCGGGGGAGATCGTTGGGTTCCGGTTCCTCGATCGTCAACGAATCGAAGGTGGAACGCAGTTCCTCCGGGCTCTCGAAGCCCCCGATACCGAAGTCCATGACGTTGCCGGCGATGGCGACCAGGCAGGCGGTCTTCAATCGGTCTTCAGAGAGATCGACCATCTCCTGCGCCCGGGGCAACAAGGAAAGCGCCACCCGATTGGCCTCTGCCTTCAGGTCCCTATATGGATCGGCCACTCCCATCATATCATAGGACAAACGATGCACCCGGGTGGCCAGTCTTGCCGAGTTGATGCCCGGGCTCCATCCTTCGGCCACGAGGCGGACGCAGGCGGACATCACCTGTGCTTCTAACGCACTGTCCACTAATCTCGTTTGGAAAAGTACCCGGCGGAGCAGGCAAGGAGCACATTCGGCGCTGAATTCCATGACCATGAAAGCGAGGCGGCGATAATATTGCTTTCGTTCGTACGATGCAAAGTTAATATCCAGAGAACTGATTTGGAGGACGATAATTATGGTCGAGTCGGTTATCCTCCGTGTGGCGAAGGCCCAACAACAATCAGATGCCGGGTTGGGACGGGCCCGCCTCGATATGAAGACCAGGAAGGAACTGGGAGTGGAGATCGGGGACGCCGTGGAGGTCACCGGGAAGAAATTGACCGTGGCCAAGGTCCTCCGGGCCGTTCAAGAGGACGAGGGGAAAGGCATCATACGCATCGACGGGATGACCAGGGCCAATGCCGGGGTCTCCATCGGTGAGAGGGTGACCGTCGGTAGGGCTGACTTTCCTCAGGCCGGTAAGGTGGTTCTTGCCCCCAAGATCCCCACCGGTAAGCGCATCACCTTCGGTGCGGGGATCGACGACCTCTTCCGAAAAGGGCTCACCGGAAGGCCGGTCATCAAAGGCGATGAGATAATCGTTCCCAACTTCGCGGTCGGTGGGAACTTCTATTCGTGGATGGTCATTTCCACCCAGCCAACCGGCGGGGTGGTGGTCGCTGATCACACCGAGGTAGTGGTCAAGGCCGAACCGACCGAGGTAACTGACGCTTTCTCCCCTTCGGTCACCTATGACGACATCGGAGGATTGGAACACGTTCTTCAACGCATACGGGAGATGATCGAGCTTCCGCTCAAGCATCCGGAACTGTTCGATCGCTTGGGCATAGACGCCCCCAAGGGAGTACTGCTCTATGGTCCATCAGGGACCGGGAAGACATTGCTGGCCAAAGCGGTGGCCAGTGAATCGGGGGCGGCGTTCTATTCCATCCAAGGACCGGAGATCATGTCCAAATATTACGGTCAGAGCGAGGAGAAATTGCGGGAGAAGTTCGATGAGGCCGCAAAGAACGCCCCCTCGATCATCTTCATCGACGAGATCGATTCCATCGCCCCTAAGCGTGAAGATGTCTCTGGGGAGGTCGAGCGCCGCGTGGTCGCTCAATTGCTCACCTTGATGGATGGTCTATCGGAAAGGGGGCAGGTCATCGTAATTGGCGCGACCAACCGGCAGGACTCCATGGACCCGGCGTTGCGCCGCCCGGGACGCTTTGACAGGGAGATCGAGGTCGGCGTCCCTTCCTTCCAGGGACGGAAGGAGATACTGCAGATCCATACCCGAGGTATGCCCTTAGGCGAGGATGTGAACCTGGATCATTATGCCAATTATACCCATGGCTTCACAGGCGCGGACCTGGCCGCCCTGGCCAGGGAGGCGGCCATGAAATGCCTGGCCCGCTTCATGCCCGCGTTGGACCTGGATAAATCCATTCCAGTGGACATCCTGATGCTCATGAAGGTGACCGCGTACGACTTCGATGATGCCTTAAAGGAGGTGGAGCCATCCGCCTTACGCGAAGTGCTGGTGGAGATGTCCAACGTAGGCTGGTCCGACGTGGGAGGCCTAGAGGAGGCGAAGCAGCAACTGAGGGAGATGGTGGAGATGCCCATCGAGAAGGCAGATGCATTCAAACGATTGGGGATCCGTCCTTCGAGGGGAGTTATGCTATATGGCCCACCGGGGACAGGGAAGACATTATTGGCCAAGGCCGTCGCCAACGAATCCAAGGCCAATTTTATCTCTATCAAGGGACCGGAGATCATGAGCAAGTGGCTGGGTGAGAGCGAGAAAGCGATCAGGGAAGCGTTCAAGAAAGCGCGGCAGGTGGCCCCGACCATCATCTTCCTGGACGAGATCGACGCCATCGCTCCCCGACGCGGCTGGAGCGAGGGTTCGAACGTAACCGAGAGGGTGGTCAATCAATTGCTGACGTCCATGGATGGATTGGCATCGAGGGAGGGAGTGACGGTCATCGCCGCGACGAACCGTCCTGATATAGTGGACAACGCTTTGCTACGACCCGGTCGATTCGATCGCCTCATCCTAGTGCCAGTGCCGGACGCCAACTCCAGGAAGGCCATATTAGGAGTGCATACCCGAAATATGCCCATCAAGGACCTGGACATGGAATCTCTGGTCGCCCGCACCGATGGGTTCGTCGGTGCGGACCTGGAGAACCTTTGCCGGGAGGCCGCCATGGCCGCCCTGCGACTGGATGAGAACACCCAGTTAGTGGAGATGCAGCATTTCGAGACTGCCTTGAAGAACGTCAAGCCTTCGGTGGACAAGGAATCGGCGCGGCAGTACGATCAGATGGGAAAGAACTTGCACAAGGCACGGGCCGGAATGAACGATCTAGGGATATTCAGGTAGGTGTGATCATGGTAAAAGTATTGAAACTGAAGAGAGAGACCAAGACGGTACCGGTAAAAGAGAACGCCTTGAAAAAGGAAAGTGATGTTCTCGACCCACGTGCGGAAAGCCTGCGCATACTCTCCCAATTCTACATCGGTGAGACAGACCTCAACATGAAATCGAGGCAGATCAGCATCGCCCATGGGAAGGAGGTCTCCGATCCGATAGCGGCACTTGAGCTTCTTAAGGACCGGGTGATCATAACCGAGGACGTAGATCTCAAACTGAAGATGTATCAGGCCATCGCAGATCTACTGAGCAGCCTAGGGATGGAGGAAGACCTGCATATGGTCCAGGGGATCGTTGCCCGGGTGAATCTGAAATCGTTCAAGGAATTGGGCTTCGAATGGGTGGAGGTGGAATGCGCGGAGGACGCCTGCCCGGCCTGTAAGAAGATGGCCGGCAAGAGAATGAACATCGATGAGGCCTTTGAATCGATGCCTCTTCCCTGCCAGGAATGCACCACGGAAAAGGGGGCTGTCCAGGGGTATTGCCGATGCCGTTACTTCGCTGTCTTTTAGGACGCCCAGCCGAATATCTATAAATACGCTAAATCTCATGCGATAGTAGAACAGGGCCATCTGTTTGGGGTGCGGAAATGAGGAAGTTCATAACCGAGTTGAAGGGGAAAACGGTCATGACCAACGACGGTCAGATTTTGGGCATGATAGACAACTTCGTGGTGGACACATTGACCGGCGAGATCAACCATGTACTGGTCGTCCCGGCCGAAGAGATAGATAGCCGTTTGTTCCGCACTGACAGCCATGGCCGCCTGGTGCTCCCGTTCAGCGAAATGAAGGATGTCCGTGACGTTGTGGTCATGAGCATCTCCCGCTAAACCCCAAGCTCCTTAATTTTTACTGTCACACGGCCTTTGCCATTGTAAGAGCTAAGGCTGTACCTTTCTCCACATGGCCGTGAGCGCCCTTACTTTTTTGATAATAGGCGTGCCCGATCACGTCCCGCTTGGGCCTCACGGAACCCTGGACTGAGGTCCAGAGCATCCTGGAACAGGGTTAAGGCCCAGCGATAGTCCTTCTCGCTCTCAGCAATGACGCCCAACATGAAGAGCACGTCCGCCCCCTCATCCATCTTAAGAGCCGAGGTCAGGCTCTCCTTGGCCCCCTTGGTGTTCCCTAGGGCCATCTGGGCGTTGCTCAGGTTAAGCAGATACTCTGGTCGCCGGTCCTCATCCGCCGCGGCCTTCAGGCATTCGATCGACTGATCGTACCGCCCGGAGGCGAAGAGGGTGCATCCGATGTTGTTCATGGCGTCGGAGTAATGGGGATCGACCTCCAGGGCCAATTTCATCATGTGGATCGCCTGGTCGTAATCGAACTCCCCCATGAAGCGCATGCATACCCCCATATTGTTCAACCCCTCGGGGAAGGCTGGGAACTCGGATAAGATGACCTTCAACAGTTTGGAGGCTTCGCGGTATCTTCCCAATCGTATCAACGCCAGTATCTTGGCGTGCTTCATCGGTAGCGCCTCGTTCCGCATTTCCATACGCACTAGTTCTGCATATTCCCCCCTTTCAAGGAGGTCCAAGGCAGATCGGCAACGGGCCTCGTGGCACCCTTCCGCCCCTTTCAACAGACGACCCCCTTCCCCCCCGAAGCGGTGAAAGAGAGCCTCCAGGTCTAGAATGGTTCGTGGATCGTTTGGAGAGTGCCGTAAGGCTTCCTTGAGGGCTTCGGCGGCTTCTTCGCCCCTTCCCATACTAAGCAGTGTTCGGGACTTCAACCGCAGCAGTTCCACGTCTGAAGATTCCTTGAGGCTGAGATCGATGACCTTAAGGACCTTTTCCCTTTGGCCACCTATGAGCAGTATGCTGGCTTCCTGCCAAGCTTTCTCCTGTCTTTCCGTTCCTATCGGGGGCAGGGAAATATCGAAAGCCCATGTCGGCTTGGGGTGCGGTACCTCAACTTCTTTCTCAGATTCGGTCGGCTGAACGGCCTCGATTGGTGCGGGCTCCCTCTCGGGCGCCTCCATCGGCGGTTCCACCAGCTGCAATGCCCCCGGTTCCGGAAAGGTCTCGATGGCCAAGGACTCCTTGTTCACCGTCACTGGTTTGAGCAGTTCCGGCAGCGATTCCAGCTGGCCAGGGGGTTCGAGCTCCTGCAGAGACCTCTCTTTGGAGACCTCGACCGGCAGGGGATGACCAGGGAATGGTATCATTTCGGTCTCTTCCTCAGGGGCGCACTCCTCGATCGTTGGCTCCTCGATTATCTCATCGGGCGCATCGACATCCTCGAGCACTTCCGTAGGTTGAAGGACCTCATGAACGACAGGAGCCTCTTCAACTGTCTCAGGCGTTTCCTCTGGGACGCACTCCTCGATTATCTCATCGGGCGCGGGAGGTATGGCGACCTCGGGTTCCTCGACAAGGATGACCTCATCGACGAACGTTTGCTCTGGCGCGCTCTCTTCCGCGGGGGGCTCCTCCAGTCCCATGAGCTTCGCCAATGAGTCCCTCTCATTGCGCACCTGTTCCAGGGACGGTTCCAGATAAAGCGCTCGGTCCATGGCCGTCAGGGCGTCCTCGTTCTGCTCCAGCTCCATCAGGCATCTCCCCAGATGAGCCCATATGTCCGCCCTTGAATCGACCAAGCGCAGCACGTCCTTCCAGGATTCGACGGCGGCCGAACGTTCGCCCCGCTCCTCCTGCATACGGGCGAGGTTGATAAGCGGATCGGCGAACTCCCGGTCGAGTACGCTGGATTTTTCAAATGAGGCGTGGGCCTCTTTGAGCCGTCCGAGCCCCTTTAACACCAATCCCCGGTTGTTCCATCCCTGCGGCTCCTGCGGGTGATGCTTTACCAGGTCGTTGAAGACCTTCAGCGCCCATTCCAGGCGTCCCATCTCAAAGAGCGTGGCCCCTTTGTTCAGCAGTGCCGGGGTGTGCGTGGGGTTTATGCGCAACACGTTGTCGTAAGCGGTCAGTTCCTTCTCCCTGTCCCCGATCTGATTCTGAATAAGAGCGATGAGGAACCAGGTGGTCGCATCGCCGGGACGTAGTTCGCTGGCTCGGTTGGCCGAGCTCAGTGCTTCGGTCGGATGTCCCGTCTCCAAAAGATATTCGGCCTTTTTTAGCCACAACGAATCGTTCATGGGCTTGATCTCCAGTGCCATGTCCAGCACCTGGATCGCCCTGGCCATTTCCCCTTTCTCGTGTCTCTCCTCTGCCTCTTCCAGCAAAGCCTCCAGCTTGCATACCGAGGGTAGACAGGGTTCTCCACGGTCCTCCAGTATCTTACGGTCCTCCTTCAACAGTAGAGGCTCGTCGAGCCCGTACTTCTCCAACAGGGCCAGGAACTTATCCATGTCGGCGTAGGATACCTTCTCCATCTCCAGGTAGTTCAGCGTGCCGGGGTCCAGGCCCTGCAGCGTCATGAAGACCGCGACACGACCGGAGGTCTTGGCCTCCTCGACCAAGGAGCGGACTATTAGCTCGGGATCGGCGTATTCGCCACGGGAAGTGAGTATCAGATAGCTTTCCTCACCCTGTCCGTGTATGATTATGGAGTTCTGCTCCTCCCTCACCTTCTGCACACGGACGCCAATACCGCTTATCAAGGACAGTATCAGTTCACGGTAATCGGAGGAGCTCAGGGAGCGTATAGCCTGTACCACTCTTTCCCTCTTGTTCTGGTCAAGTTTCTCGGCGAGATCGGTCATTCGCATCCCCTCCTGATCCTTACCGCGGCTCCATCGGGATCGAGGGTCTGTGATGTGAACTCCACCGCCTCCTCCTCCCTTCCCATGTCCCAAAGTACCTTGGCCAACTGCAATTTGGCATTATCGGACGATGGGGAAAGCACCTTCAATTCGTCCTCTGCGGCCTGGTGATCTCCCGCCCAGTGCCTTAGCATTGCTAGGTTGCCACGAGCGGTTCCCTCCAGCTCGGCGATCTGGCCTGCCCTTCGGTAAAGGTCGGCGGCCTTGCCCGCCCTTTCGCGGAAAGCCTCCTTCCGAGCGTTCTCTCCCAGAGGCAACCGGGAAATGTCCCTTGCGCTTATGGCTAGAAGGTTGCCCAGACGGATCAGGACCATCCCCCACCGTTCCCCTGGGTAATCCATCTTCTCCGGTATGGCCACTAGCTCACCCAGCATCGATCGGGGTGGGATCTGCTCGTCCCCCATGAGACAAAGGCCCGCCCCTAGACCGGACAGGTATTGGTCAAGCACGGTAGGTAGGTGTGAACGGTCCTCCACCTGCAGGGTCCTCTGTACCAACAGATAGGGATCGGACCCTTTGCCCAGCTGTACTTCCCCCTTAGAACTGGGACCGATCCTCAAACAGGCGCTTCGCGAGCCAAATGACCTATTATCGGAACGGGGGTCCACCGCCCATTCACGAAGGTAAAGCTCCCCTTGGACCTTCTCTAAACATGCAGCGCAAACCATGGCCCCTTCCAATGACGGGGCACCGCAGAAAGTGCAGACCATACGCATCCCAATGAGGATAATGGCTACCGGATGATTAATCATTTGTCGCTGCAAAGCCTTTTTCGCATGTAAGGCAGGTCCTTTTCGTATCCTAATGCGGCGTAATATCCTCGAACGCCCACTCCGCTAGTGACCTTGATAGCGGAATACCCGGCCCGCCTGGCGGCTTCCTCGGCCTCGCCCAGCAGGCGCCGGCCCAGTCCACGATGCTGCCATTCCCCCTCCCCTTCATGTAGTCGGGCCATGCGACCGAAGACCTTCAGTTCGCGCACCAGGGCCGTTTCTCCAGCTGGTAGGCGCAATCGAACGTAACCGGCCAGGGAATTATTGTCCTGAAGCACCAAGGAGATGAACTCCTCCTTCCCACCGGACGCCTCATAACGTATCGTCCTTGACCGAAGGTCCTCCCAGGTGTAATCAGTAATGCCTAAAAGTCCCACCTCGCGGCACCTGATGCAGCGGCAGCCAGTTCCTTGGGAACCCAGACGTTGCTGAACTAGTTCCCTCAAGTGCCCCTTGTCCACTCCAGCCTCGATCAGAGGTACGGGTATATCGCGTTGAATTCTCTGAATGCGAACGTATTCGGGCACCAGTCTTTTCATTTCGGCGATGACCTGCACCGCTTCCTCGGTGGAATAAGGGTGATACTCCCCCCTGAGCCACGATTCATACAGCTGTGTGCCTTTGACCACCAAGGTCGGATAGATCTTGATCATATCGGGCTGAAAACGTTCATCATTGAACATCTGGGCGAAGGAACGGATGTCCTTTTCAGGGTTCGATCCCGGTAGCCCGGGCATGATGTGGTAGCATACCTTCAATCCCAGGTCCTTGGCTATGCGGGTGGCCTCCACAACCTCCTTCACCCCATGCCCCCGATTCACCGCCGCCAGTATCTCATCGTCCAGGATCTGGACCCCAAGCTCCACCCGGGTGGTTCCCAACCTAAGGCATTCCTTCGTGACTTCCGCCGTCATGGCGTCCGGACGGGTCTCCACGGTCATTCCGATCACCCGGTGATCCGCCCCTTCATTAATAGCGTGCGCCTCGGCCAGGTCTTTCGATGCTGTTCCATTGAAAGCATCGAAGCACCGTTGCACGAAATGTTCTTGGTATTCCCCCAGGCGGGAGGTGAAGGTCCCGCCCATGATTATGAGGTCTATCTTATCGGTGTGATGGCCGATGGCCTGTAATTGTTCCAATCGGGACATGGCCTGCCTATATGGGTCAAAATCGTTGTCCGCGCCCCGCCGGGCCGCCGGCTCCTTGCCAGTATAGGACTGGGGGGAGTTGTTGTCCACTCCGCCTGGGCAGTAGGTGCACCGACCATGCGGACAAGGTGCCGGAGAGGTCATCACAGCGACGACCGCCACCCCACTTAATGTCCTGACCGGTTTCCTGCGGAGGATGTCCCTCATGGCCGGCAGGTCCTCAGGGGACACCAGAGCCAAGGTCTCGGAGTTACGTGGTACGCCAGGTAGACCGTACTTTCCGCTCAGCTTTACCTTGCGGCGCTGCAGTTCATCCTTATTGCTGATCTCACCGGAGATGAGCAGGCGAATGAGATGCTGATGGTATTCCAGGCGACGGTCCATTCGTATCCTCAATTTTGATCGATTATAAAACGGTGATCATCATCCGAAATAGACCCCGTTCTCCTTGGGGCGGTCATCCTTCTCATCCTTGAAGTCCAGTATATCAAAGAAGAGCACCGATCGAGAGGGGACCACCCTGATCGCATCCCCATCTAATCGCAACATCAGTGCCATGTCACTACCATACTGTAAATAGCCGACGAACTCCCCCTCCATCTCCAAAGTTCCTTCACCGCCCAGAGAAAGCGTCAGACGGTAGTGAGATCCTTTGGTCAATTTGGTCGGGTACTTTTCGTCCATTCCTATACCTCCCTGGCCAGCCTTTGAAGGTGTTCCACCGTCTTACGATAGGACTGCATTGCCAGTTCGACATTGGCCTCGGTGAAGCTCCATGCCTTGCCCAGATCACCATATCGAATACGGTAGCCCTTCTTCCTTTGACCACCGATCTCCACGGATACGTCCTCCAGGACATCAATTGCCTTCAATTTGTTGAGGTGCCGGTACACGGTTGGCTTGGTGGTGCCGAGGTATGCGGATAGTTCCTCCACGGCCCACACCCGGTTTATATTACCCAAGAAGCACTCGGTGAACAGTCTGTAAGGAATGCTCTCCTGTATGTTTTCAACGTCGGTCTTGGGGTCGTATCCCTTGGAAATGTACCCGATCTGTTTCAGGAACTGCAGGGACACGTCCCTGAGGTCTTCCACCGGGGTCAGCGGCGTGTTGCTCATGACGTTTAATTCGAACATAATATCGAATTTATCGTTACTATAAACTAGATATAAATAATTAATTAAGTAATTAGCATAATTATTATAGATTATGCAGATTTAATGACGTTTGGACACGTCCAATTATTATCTATTACCCGTTAATACATTTGTCTAAATCATAAGGAAAATTGTACAAAGAGGATAGATTTTACCTTAGTAGACAAAAATCCTTTATATGATGTCCAGATTTTGGTTAATACGGTGCTTCAAATGGATAAGAAGATTACCATAATTGCGATTGCTGTGGCGGCAATAGTGTTGGTAGGCATTATCGCCGTCGCATTCATGGGAGGAAATTCCGATGATGAGAAAGTTGTATATTGGGTTGAGGTCGCTCCCATCAACCAAAAAGCGCAGTTGGAGGCAGGGATCATTGATGGAGCCATCACATGGGAGCCCTACGCCTCTGATGCTTACTTGGACGGTACGGCCTCTATCTACAAATGGTCTGACCAGATTTGGTCCGATCATCCCTGCTGCGTCATGGTCGTAGATCAGGACTATCTGGCGGAAAATGAGAATATTGTGCTAAGAGTCCTAAAAGCTCACCAAGTGGCTACAGATTGGATATTGGACAGTTTACAAAATCCAGATGGTGAAAATTACACCAAGCTCCTAGATATTGGTGCTGAGTTCTCCCAGCGTAACACCAGTGTAGTTGCCAGCTCTTTGGACCATATGCAACTGACCTACGAAATTACTGATGAATTCGAAGGGTGGATGAAGACGATCACCGAGAAATACATCAACCTGACGCTGATAGCCAACGGAACCTTGGCCACTCGTGGATATGATGATGTTGATGATTTCATTGACAACTATGTGGACTCTTCACTTCAGGCACAAGCGGCCGATGTGGAACCCTCAACCACCATCTTGAACCCTGATGACCCGGTCAGACTGGGATATCTGCTAGGGGATCTACACCAGTTCGCTCGAGTGGTGGCTGCCAATGATACCCTATGGGGTGAGGATAAGGACCTGTTCGAAGTATACGGAGTAGCTACCGTTACATCCACAGGCGGGCCTTACGCCGCCGGTGGTCCGGAGATGGACGCGTTCGCATCTGGTCTTGTGGACATCGGTTATCTGGGTAGCCCCCCGGCCATCCTGAAACATCTGAACGGCGGGGTCAATACGCTGATAATTTCCCAGGTGAACACCGTTGGTTCAGCCATATTCGTGGATCCGTCCATCACTAGCCTGGACGACTTTAACGGTAAGACCATTGGTACCCCCGGACCGTCCTCCATTCAGCATCTGATGTTCTTGGACTATTTCACCAGCAATGGTTTTGTGGTCAAGGCCAAGTAGGTTCCAGGATGCCAAACCTTTTAATTTTTTACCTTTATATGTGGCCATTTCCATAAGGAGCGTTGACTATGGGAGAAGATGATAAGAAAATTAACAAGGTACGGAGCGTTCTGCGCCATATCTGGCCCATAAGCCACTTGCTCCATGAAGAAAAAGGCCCGGCGTTTCTTAAGACCCTGACCATCACCGTGATCTCCCTTGTCTCGTTCGTGCTGGTCTGGCAGGGCCTGTCCATGCTTTTAAACTCACCTTACTTGCCGGAACCTTCGATTGTTCTCCAAGCCTTTGTGGACGCCTTCAACATCACGGATATATCGGTCGGGCGTAATATGTGGGATAATATCTATTCCAGTCTTAACCGCGTGCTGTGGGGATTCGCCCTGGCCTTCGTCATAGCTGTACCTCTAGGATTGGTCATGGGATTCTCCAAGACCGCTGATGATTTCAGCAAACCTATAATCGAGGTGTTCCGACCGATCCCACCGCTGGCCTGGGCTCCGGTCCTCATCATTGCCATGGGAGTGTTCTTGGGGCCGGTAGTTGTGATTTTCATAGGCATATTCTTCCCTTTGCTCTCCAACATAGTATTCGGTGTGAGGAACATTGATCCGATCCTGATCGATGCGGCACGCACTCTCGGAGCCAAGAGGTCTCACTTGTTCATCAAGGTCATCCTGCCTTCCACCATACCATATATCATGACCGGCATCCGCATAGGACTGGGCATCGGGTGGATGTGTATCGTGGCTGCCGAGTTCATCGCCCCGATCGGGGGAGGAGTGGGGCAGTACATCTATTTCAAATCCAATATTGGCAGGTATGACCAAGTGTTCGCTGGTCTGATCGTCATCGCAATTCTTGGGTTGGTGACCACCGAGCTTAGTGGCTACATCGAGCGCCGGGTCTCGAAGAGGATGGGGATGTCGTGAAACTGATCATTGAGAACCTAAGAAAGACATTTCCCTTGGACGAGGGGGAACTTGTTGCTATAGAAAAATTCGATCTGGAAGTGACCAAAGGTGAGTTCGTCTGCATCCTAGGCCCTTCAGGCTGCGGCAAGACAACGATACTTAGAATATTGGCCGGCCTCGATACCCCGACATCTGGGAACATATTCCTGGACGGAAAACCTATCTCCGGTTCGGGTTCAGATCGTGGGATGGTGTTCCAGGAGTTTGCGCTATTTCCCTGGCGAAGCGTTCGTAAGAACATAGAGTTCGGAATGGAGCTTAAAAAGGTGCCCGACGAAGAACGGACCCGGATCTCCCAGAAATACATCGATCTGGTGGGTCTGGATGGTTTTGAGAACGCCCATCCTCATGAGCTCTCTGGAGGGATGAAGCAGAGAGTGGGCATAGCTCGTGCATTGGCCAATGAACCTGCGATCCTATTGATGGACGAACCATTTGGATCACTTGATGCACAGACCCGCAACCTCATGCAAAAGGAGCTGCTGCACATATGGGAAGAGACGAAGAAGACTGTGATATTCATCACACATTCAGTCGATGAGGCGGTGTTCCTTTCCGACCGCATCGTGGTCATGACCGCAAGGCCCAGTAGCATCGGGGAGATATACGAGATAAAATGGGAGAGGCCGCGCGACCGGGCCTCGCCTGAGTTCGCTCTCCTGAGGAAGAAGATACTGGACCAATTGGAGAGCATGGTCAGGATCGAGGAATGATCAAAGCACCTTCGAAGCGGCTATCTCGATGGCCCGCACCATGCTGTCCCTGGGTACGACCACTGACACGGGTATTCTGACGATCTGTTCCACTGTCGGAGCGACTATCGGGGCACAGACCAATGCCAGTGCTCCATCCCTCTCCGCCTTGACGGCGGCGATTATGGCATCCTCCATGGTCGAAGCAGGATATTCCTTCACCCGGACGTTCCTTCCGCCGACCCTCATCATCCTCTCCTCTATCTTGTTCAGGACCGGACGGCTAGCGATGACCGCTATAAACTCTCCACCCGGGTTAGCATCAAGCTTCCGCACACCCTTTATGACCGCACGTATCGTGCGCAGGTTCGGTTCGCGCTGCTCCTGCAATATCTTGTAGATGGTGCTCGGTGACAGTCCGGTCTTATCGCAGAACTCCGGGACCGATATCTTCAGTTCCTCATCCAGTATCTTTCGCAGCGCCTCGCGGAAGCCTTCCTCGCTGCGCAGGATGCCCGACATCAGTTCCTCGACCATGCTCATGTCATCACTCACTTTCCTTCTTTACGTAGGCGGCCGCGGCCAGACCTGCTACGCATCCCTCGCCCACTGCCTTCGCCAGCTGCCAGGGAAGTCCGGTCACGTCACCGCAAGCGAACACCCCCGGCGTCTCGGTGGCGCAGGAACGGTCCACGGTGATGTAACCCTTCTCGTCCGGGAAGATGTTCACCTCCATGGCCAGCTCGGTGACCCCTTTGGCCCCAAGCTCGATGAACACACCGTCCAACACCAGGTCCCGACCGTCGTCCAGTAGCATCCCCTTGACCACTTCGTTCCCGTGGATCCGGGACGGCCAGGCTTTCACCATCTCGATATCGGTGGCCTTGACCCTTTCCATTAGCTGAGGAGAGGCCTTGAACTCCTTGGCCACCCAGTAGACCTTGGCAGCATATTCCCGGAGCAAGAGGGCCGCGGAGGCGGCCATGCTGGCGTCGCCCACAACGGCCACGGTCCTCTTCTTGAAGAAGTTGCAGTCGCAGGAGGCGCAATAACTTACACCCAGGCCATGGAACTCCGTTTCCCCCTCCACCTTCAATTTCTTACGGGAGATGCCCGGTGCCAGCACCAGTGCCTTCGTGGTCATTTCCTTAAGGGAATCGGTCTTGATCTTGAACCCTTCCTCGATCATTTCTATTGTAAGGATATCTTCTGACAATAGATCGGCGCCGAACTCCCGGGCGGCTTCGAGACCGATCTGCAGCATTTCGCGGCCTTTGATAGGGCGAGCCCCGAAATAGTTCTCGACATCTGCCTTCTGAAGAGCGCTGTTCTCGATCTTCCCGAGAACACAGACCTTGACCTTCTTCCTTGAAGCGTGTATGGCCGCCTGCAATCCTGCCGGGCCGGTACCGATGATAATAACGTCGTAATCCATTCTAACCCCCCGTAAAATGAAAGTGTGAGGATAAACGGTTTGCTTAAGAGGTTTGGGCGCTCGATCGATTGATCACAGGTACTTCGAGAACTTCTGTCGCATGAAGTCCTTGTTTCCCGCACCAACGATACGATCGGCCTGAACCCCGTTCTTGAAGACCAGCATGGTGGGAATTGCCGTGATGTTGAACTTCATTGGAGTGTTTTCGTTTTCGTCGGTGTTCATTTTTCCGAACTTGATCTTTCCCTCGAGCTCCGCCGCCAATTGCTCCACTATCGGAGCTAGCATGCGGCAGGGACCGCACCAAGGAGCCCAACAGTCAATGATGATTATGGGCGCGCTCTTGATGAATTCCTCGAAATTGCTATCCTTGACCTCAGTGACTCCGGACAATTTCTTCACTCCTTTATCGTTATTTTCTCCCATCAATGCCTCTAACTTTCGTCTCCTGATCTCAGTGAGTTCATCATCGCTCATCTAGAGACCTCTCAAATCGGTTGTGCATTGTTACTACAAAACCGTATTGAGGTTCATCTGTATATAACCTTTATCACAATCCTTCTGGGTTGCAGAACATCTTTTTCCCACCCCATAGCTGCAAGGTGGAAAACGATCGACCATTGAAAGATCAGAACATCAACCATATGTTCTCACCATCGCAACGTATCATCATGCTTCCCTCCTCCATTGTAGTGAAGTACTGCACGGAATTGCTCTCCAACCTGTTCAGCACCGAGGAGTGGGGGTGGCCGTAGCTGTTCCCCTCCTCCACGGAGATGAAACCGAACTCGGGGGTTGTCGCCGATAGGAACTCTTGGGTCGTAGAGGTGTCGCTCCCATGATGGGATACCTTCAGTACATCTATGTCCAGATCGTATCGCTGATCATGAAGGATGATCGATTCGATGTTGTTCTCGATATCACCGGTGAACAGCAGGTCGTTCTCTCCATAGGTGACCTTGAGCACGATACTGGCATCGTTGGCGTTTTCCGCCTGAGAATCCAACCAGAGGACCTGGAAGGTGACCGCCACGCTTATGTTCAGTTCGTCACCAACATCCAATTCCATGTCAGTGTACACGGGGCAACCTTCCGCCTCTGCCGCCGCCAGGAACCTTTGGTAGCCGACCGAGTCATAGTCCATGCCGGGGTGGTAGACGCTGCGTACATCGAAGGCTTCGAGCACATCGTCCGCATAGCTCAAATGGTCTGCGTGCGGGTGGGTGATGACCAGTGCGTCGAGGACCTCGATACCATGATCACTGATGTACCTTGTCAGATCTGACGGGGCATAGGTGCCACCGGCGTCGATCAGCACGTTCTTCCCATCGGGGGTGATGATGAGAACGGAGTCGCCCTGACCCACATCGATGAAATGTACGGTCATATTACCCTGAACGTCAGGGTCGTCCTGGACCCCTTCATCCGGAAATATCTCCGGGACCCTCAGGCCACCCTCCAAGGCCCATCCCGATATGGCTAGCAGCATCACTGCCACTAGCACTACCAATAATGCCGAGCCCCGTTTCCGCATCTCTGTCCCGCTATGCGCGATGACATGCTTCGCTCATAACTGCTTGCCCGTGGATATCAAGCGCCTATCCGAGCCAAGCTTCCGATAATCTTTTTAATAGAAGATTGCGATATCCGACCAGGGAGTGCCAATGTTAGAGGAGGCTTCTGAACTTATAGGGATGCAGGTGTACACGCCCAACGGAGTGTTCCTGGGCAATGTGAACAATTTGGTGATCGACGTGGAGAACCGTAAGGTTGACGGGCTCTTCGTCAGCGAGTCCAATCCCTTGCTGGTGGAGGACTCCAAGGCAGTCAACGTACCCTTCCGCTGGATACAGGCCATCGGAGATATCGTTCTCTTGAAATACTTCCCCAAGAGGGTGACCGCGAGGCGCCCCGGCTCTGCTCCCAAACCGGCCGAGAAGTAAGGCCAACGTTTTATCTTTTCAAGTCACTCTCTAACCTATGGTCGAGCGTAAGGTCTACGTAGACCCCACCGCGGTTATAATCGGTGATGTTGAGCTGGAAGAAGGGGTCTCTATCTGGCCTACAGCGGTTCTTCGTGGCGATGCCAGCAGCATACGCGTGGGGGCGGGTAGCAACGTTCAGGAGGGTGCAGTGTTGCATACCGGCCCTGATTTTCCAACTGTCATTGGCAAGTTCGTGACCATAGGCCATGGAGCGGTCATCAACGGCGCCATCGTGGGCGACCGCTGCATAATTGGCATCAATTCTACGATACTTGACGGTGCCATCATCGGGGATGAGTGCATCGTCGGGGCCAATGCCTTGGTGACCAGCATGTCCGTCATTCCACCTCGATCGGTAGTGATGGGACTGCCGGGAAAGGTCGTTCGGCATAACGACAGCAGTATCAGGGAAAAGGCCGAAAGGAGCGCCCTGAGCTATCAGAGACTTAAGGACCGGTATCTCGAAGGGCAATACCCTCGCAAGAAATTTTGAGAGGGCCGAGTGGTATTTTAATTCTCCAGTAGTATATCAATAATCAGCCATGGAAGAGATAGTAGTATTGGAGAACGTGGTCAAGGAGTACCGTAACGGGGAACGGGCGGTAAGAGCGGTCAACGGAGTCAGCCTGAGCATCGAGCGGGGTAGCTTCGTGGTCGTGCTTGGCCCCAGTGGCTCAGGCAAGACCACCCTGCTGAACATAATCTCGGGACTGGTCAGCCCCACCTCTGGCCAGGTTCGGGTGGCTGGTAAGGACATCAGCGCCATGACCGACACCCAGGCCACCAGATTTCGGGCGGATTCCGTCGGTTTCGTCTTCCAGTTCTTCAATCTATTCCCCACCCTCACTGTTCTCGAGAACGTGGAGATCGGGCTAGCCCTGAAGATAAAAGACCCCATGGAACTGAGGGAACGGTCCATTAGATACCTGAAAATGGTGGGGTTGGAGGACATGGAGAGCAAATTCCCAGACCAACTTTCAGGAGGGGAGCAGCAGAGGGTCTCGGTAGCCAGGGCAGTGGCAAGCCAACCGGAACTGCTTATAGCCGACGAACCCACCGGCAATTTGGATGCTGAGACCGGGGAGACCGTCTGGGCATTACTGCGGAACATGAACAGAGAGACCGGTACCACGGTCATCGCTGTCACCCACTGGGCCGAGGCCGCGGAGTTCGCCGATAAGACATTGTATTTGCGTTCCGGCAGGATCGAGCGGATATCCGGGCCGGGGGCAGGTCGATGAACCGGTACCTGTACCGAAAAATGAACCGGGAGCTACGCCGGATGGGATTCCGTGCCATTGGAGCGGGGTTGCTGATACTTCTAGCCGTCTCGATGTACGTGGGGATGGGGACCATGATGCCATCCGCCGAGGAGTCTCTAGAACTGAGAGTGGATGCGTTGAACCTGAACGACCTGATCATCCGTACGGGATTCGCTTCCACTGAAATTCTGGATGATCTAGAAGGCATCAATGGAGTTGAGGCGGCGGAGGCGCGGTTGAACTTAGCATCCAGGATCTTGGCAGAAAAAGAGATGGCCGCCACGCTTATCGGCCTGGATACCGACGCCCCACCGGGAATAAACAAACTTGAGTTCACCCAAGGACGCTGGTTCGAAGGTCCTGGAGAGGCAGTATTGGAGAAAGGGTCCGCAAAAAAGGCTGGGATCGCCCTGGGGGACAGCGTTTCGATCCTGACCGAAGGGGGATGGAGCGAACTTGAGGTCGTTGGCCTGGTCAACTCCCCGGAGTTCCTCTTCCTGCCCATCAATCCACAGTCGATCAATCCGGTCCCGGGTAACTTGGTCGTGGTCTACCTACCCATGACCTGGCTGCAAGACAGCTTCAGCCTAGGGACAGATACGGCCAATGAGTTCGTCTTCCTTCTCGATGACCAGGGGGCAGAGGCAATGATCGATCTGGCCTTGGCCAGTGAGACCATTCTCTTCAAGTTGCACCAGGAGGATATTTATGGATACGCATTGATCAAGGAGGACCTTGGGCAAGGAGACTCCTTCATGGGGGTCATCGCCGGCCTCATATTGATTGTGGCCTTCTTCGTGGTCTATTCATCCTTCGCCCGCATGGTGCAGGAACAGCGCAGGGAGATAGGTATCCTGCGCGCCCTGGGTTACGGACGAATGAACATCCTGCTCTCCTATCTTTACTTGGCCTTGCTGGTAGGGGGCATCAGTTCCCTATTGGGCCTGGCTTTGAGCCTGCCTATAGGCCAGGCACTGTCGGATTACTACGTGGAATTAATGTTCAGCGCCCCGTCAGCAAAGATCGTCCTGGAACCTTCATATTTCATAATCGGTGGCCTCTTCGGCCCTCTCACCGCGGTCCTGGCCAGCCTGATTGCTGTCTGGGGAACGTTGCGAATGGAGCCAGAACAGGCCATCAAGGGGGCGGGACTGGTAGGGAAGAGGACCAAGGGTCGGGGCAGGATCTCCAAGCCCCGCAGGGCCAATTACATGTTATTGTACGCCGTCCGAAAGATGACCCGGCAAAAAGGCCGGACCTCCCTGTTGGTCCTGGCGGTGTCCTTCTCTGTGGTCATGGGGAGCATGAGCTTCCTTATGATAGCTAGCTTTCAGAACTCCATCGTAGCTACGGTGGAGGAGGGGGAAGGATGGGACCTGATGACCGATCTCGCCTATCCAGTCGACCGCTTCACCGCCGAGGGGCTGGGTGGACCAGGAGTGCTCCAAGTGGTCCCTGTGGCCCGTATGGCCGTGGATTGGGTGGCGGAAGAGAACGGAACTGCCGTCGCAATTGGTCTGGACTGGGAACAGGACCTCCATCGTTTTTCGCTCAGCCAAGGCATCGCCCCCGATTCTCCGGGGGAGGCCATGGTGTCCTTCTTGTTCAACAAAGATACCTCGCTGGGGGTTGGGGACCGATTATCTCTATCGACCTCCAGGGGACTGACCGAGGTGACCGTTGTAGGGGTGACCTTTGATTCCATAGGTCAGATCTTCTTTGATGGTTCGGTGGCCGAGGCCCTGTCCGATGGCCAGGTGTACAGCGGAGCGTACCTCTTGGTTGAGGAGGGGGAGCTCGACGCGGTCAAGGCCTCCCTACTGGCCTCACCGATCGTAGCCGATATTCAAGAAAGGAACAGCCTGGAATCGGGCATGCTGGACATGATGTCCAGCTATAACGAGGTGCTATACATTTTCGGCCTGATCTCGGTGCTAATATCGGCCATAGCTATTTCCAACATTGTATACGTGAGCGTACTGGAGCGGAGGGTGGAGTACGGACAGTTAAGGGCACTTGGATATCAACGGAGGGACGTAGGCCGCAGCGTGTACCTGGAGGTGGTCCTACTGGTGACCTTGGGCTCACTGATGGCCATACCCCTATTATTTGGGGTGATGGAGGGGCTCAATGAGAGCTTTCGCACCTTCTTTCCCCTGTACCGCACCATACTGCACCCGGCAGATTGGTACGGGTACGGGGTGATCGTGGGAATGACCTTCCTATTGGGCCTGATCGCCGCTTGGCCCGCCACCAGGATCATATCCGGCCTGGACCTGGCAAAGACGGTCACTGGTGGGCGCTTTGGTTGAGAAGGCGATCTGTCCACCTTTCCCAGCATGCAGGGCGGTCATCCGAGATAGAATATATAAGCGCCATGCTATCACCCTACACGCTTCGCGGGAGCAGTGACCGGCCGTGAATAGTCCTGATGACCTCAGATGCCATCCAGGGAGGATTTGATTTGAAAAGTTGGAACCCCAATATCGAGGAGATGCCACGTGCCCAGTTGGACCGTCTCCAATTGAAGTTGCTAAAGTTACAGACCAACAAGATGTACGACTTCTCTCCCTTCTATCACGAGCGCATGAGGGCGGCGGGAGTGATGCCGAGCGACATCAAAACGTTGGCTGATGTGAAGAAGCTTCCGTTCATGACCAAGAAGGACCTGCGGGATGGCTACCCGAACAAATTGTTCATGTGCGATCGTAGCGAGCTCATACGCTACCACGCTTCCTCAGGTACCACTGGGAAGCCTACCATCGTCGGCTATACCCGCAATGATCTGGAGAACTGGTCAGAATCGTTGGCCCGGGCCATGACCTCCGTAGGCCTAGGAAAGGACGATATCATCCAGGTCAGCAATACCTATGGACTGTTCTCCGGAGGGCTGGGATTCCACTACGCCATCGAGAAGATGGGGGCGGTGGTGGTGCCGGCGTCCACCGGCAACACCGAGAGACAGATCGAGCTCATACGTGATCTGGAGGTCACGGCCATTGCCGCCACTCCCTCCTACCTTATGTACCTGGGAGAGGTGGCTGCCAAGATGGGCATCGATATCAAGAAGGACACCAAACTACGCATCGGACTTCTGGGTGCGGAGCCGTGGAGCGATCGTATGCGCGATCGCATCTACGAGACCATGGGCGTCAAGGGCATAAACTGCTATGGGGCCAGCGAACTTTCCGGACCGCTGTTTTCAGAATGTTCAGAACAGCAGGGGATACACATCTGGGGAGATCTGGCATTGGTGGAGATCGTCGATCCTGACACCGGTGAGCCTTTGGGACCGGGGGAGAGAGGGGAGATGGTCATAACCATGCTGCAGAAGGAGGCGCTGCCCATCGTCCGATACCGTATGGGCGACATAACCACTCTCAACGATGAGGTCTGTGCCTGCGGCCGGACGCACCCGCGCATCAACAGGATACAAGGCCGGGTGGACGATATGATTATTATTCGCGGGATCAATGTATTCCCCTCGCAAGTGGAGCATTCATTGATGCAACACCCCGAGCTGGGCAACGAGTTCCAGCTCGTTGTGGACCGCAAGGGGCATATGGACAGCATGCTGGTGCGTGTGGAGCTGAAACCTGAGGCCTTCACGGACAACATCATCGAGCTCAACGCCCTGCGAGAAAGGATATCCAACCGGCTGAAGGGGACGCTGAACGTATCGGCCAAAGTTGAGCTGGTACAGCCTGGCACCCTTCCCCGATTCGAAGGTAAGGCCAAAAGAGTGGTGGACAAGAGGGAATACTGATGACGGATACCGATAAGTACAGGATCAAGCAACTTTCCATTTTCTCGGAGAACCGGCCCAACCGCCTGGGGGCGGTGGCCAATGTGCTGAAGGAAGGGAAGATAAACATTTTGGGCTTCAGCATCGCTGAGGGTGCTGGCTATGGCGTCATTCGCGTACTGGTCGATCGCCCAGAGGCGGCCCGGGACATGCTGACCAAAGAAGGTTTCGTCGTCAAGTTCACCGAGGTGCTGGCCATCCAGATGGAGGACAGGCCGGGCGGCCTGTTCGACCTTACGGACCACATGAAGGAGGTCAACATCGAGTACGGGTATGGATATCGCAATCCACCATTCGCAGTACTGATCGTACGGGTGGAGGACATCGAAAAGGGCATTGAGAATCTGCTCAAGGGCGGGTTGCGCCTGCTGGACAACACCACCTTCCATTGAACCGAGCTTGGTCTAAGAAATGTATTATATGCTACATGCTATCACCAGGCACGCCATGCCAGCCGGAACGTTGCCTCGTAACATTATTGTGAGGAACGCATCAAATGAGCTGGGCTTAGAAAAGCCGTATCTATTTTGATCGAGGGGATGAAGAATGGTCTACTGGAATCCTAGGATCGAGGACATGCCGGTCAACGAGCTAAAGGAAATGCAGCTCAAGCAGCTGAAGATGCTGGTCTACAAGCTCTACACCTTCTCCCCCTTCTACCGCCAAAAGATGATTGACAAGGGGGTCACGCCCGAGGACGTTCGAACACTGGCCGACGTTACGAAGCTCCCGTTCATGACCAAGAAGGACCTGCGGGACGGCTACCCGGACAAACTGTTCCTGGCCAGCTCCAGGGAGGTGGTCCGATATCACGCTTCCTCAGGTACGACCGGGAAGCCTACCATCGTCGGCTATACCCAGAACGACATACAGAATTGGTCTGAATCCGTTGCCAGAGGACTGGTCTCCGCCGGGATCAGCACCGATGACGTTTTGCAGGTCAGTTACACATACGGGCTGTTCTCCGGAGGGCTGGGCCTGCACTACGCCGCCGAGAAGGTCGGTGCCGCGGTGGTCCCTGCGTCCACTGGCAACACCGAGAGACAGATCGACCTCATACGCGACATGGGGGTGACCGCGATCGCAGCCACCCCTTCCTACCTCCTACATTTGGGAGAGGTGGCCGAAAAGATGGGCGTTTCCATAAAGAACGACACGAAGCTCCGCCTCGGCATATTGGGCGCTGAGCCCTGGTCCCAGCGCATGCGGGACCGCATGGAGGAGTGGCTTGGCATCCGGGCCATAGACATCTACGGTGCCAGCGAGCTCTCTGGACCACTATGGTGCGAGTGCAGCGAGCAGAAGGGAATACACGTGTGGAGCGATATCGCCCTGGTCGAGATCATCGACCCGGTCACCGAAGAGCCAGTAGCGCCTGGGGAAAAGGGCGAACTGGTCATCACCATGCTGCAGAAGGAGGCCTTACCGATCATACGATACCGGCTGGGAGACATCACCACTCTGCATGAGGAGGTCTGCTCCTGCGGTCGGACGCATCCACGCATCGGTCGCATCCAGGGCCGTGTGGACGATATGATCATCATACGCGGGATCAACGTTTTCCCGTCACAGGTCGAACATTGTCTGCTGACCAATCCCGAAGTGGGGAACGAGTTCCAGATCGTGGTGGACCGGAAGGGCGCTCTAGACACCATATTGGTGAGGGCCGAGCTGAGGCCAGAGGCCTTCGGTGATCGAGTGTTCGAGCTGGATGCCATCAAGGAGAGGATCACACACAAGTTGCGTGGCTCGTTGAACGTGGGTGTCTCCGTGGAGCTGGTGGAGCCGGGCTCGTTGCCGCGCTTCGAGGGCAAGGCCAAACGTGTGGTGGACAAGCGAGTGTTCTGACCTGCTAATATGTAGCATGCTAGTGTGAGGCATACTAACATGTAACAATTTATATAGAATCCAATCAATGCCCCTAGACCGCCTGAACAGGGCGAGTTATGCCTTCTGGTGCTAGTCACCGAAGGGAGAGGTTATCGATCATGTTCGGAATAGACGATCCCTGGATTTGGATGGGGTATGTGTTCGCCATCGCGCTCACGGTCGTTGCCGTGATCTACGGATGGTGGAAGTGGAACGAGGAGGTGGACTGAGATGGTCGATCAATCCATTCTGTGGTCCTTCACTGTCATCTACATGCTGGTGACCGCTTATCTGGCCTACCGGGGGTATAAGAAGACAAAATGCTGTGCCGATTACCTCCTGGCCGGCAGGAACATCCACCCAGTCGTCCTAGGGTTATCGTACGGGGCCACGTTCATCAGTACCGCGGCCATAATCGGTTTCGGAGGAGTGGCCGCCCAATTGGGCATGGGTATCATCTGGTTGACGGTGTTGAACATCGGGATCGGAGTGCTATTGGCATTCATCCTTTTTGGAAAACCCACCCGGAGGATAGGTCAGGCGCTGGGAGCTTTGACCTTCCCGGACCTTTTAGGAAAGATTTACAAATCCAGTTTCATGCAGTACAGCACCGCGATCATGCTCCTGATCGGTATGCCACTGTATTCCTCGGCGGTGCTCATCGGAGGCTCCCGTTTCATCGAGACCACTTTGGGCATACCCTTTGAGTGGGCGGTGCTCGGTCTGACCGGCATAACCGCCGCCTATGTGGTCGTGGGAGGATTGGTGGCGGTCATGTACACTGACGCTCTGCAGGGGGCCATCATGGTCTTCGGTATGAGCGCCATCATGATCCTGACCTTGGTCGCGTTGGGAGGTCTTGGCTCATTCCAAGACCTGACCAACATAGCGCACCTGGTCCCCAGCGGACTGGCTAACGCCGGCATGACCGGCTGGACCTCGTTCCCGGAACTGGGGTCTTCCCTATGGTATACCATGGTCACCACCATCATCTTGGGAGTAGGCATAGGAGTGCTGGCCCAACCACAACTGGCGGTTCGTTTCATGACCGCCAAGGACGGTCGTTCCCTGAACCGGGCCATTCCTATCGGAGCGTTGTTCATCCTCATCACCACCGGGGTCACCTATACCATGGGACCTTTGACCAACCTGTACTTCCTGGAGCACAATGGCGCTCTGGCCACCCAAGCGGTCGCCGGAGGCAACATCGATCTCATCGTTCCCACGTTCATCAATGCGGCCATGCCGGATTGGTTGGTGGTGCTGTTCATGCTGACCTTGTTGGCCGCGGCCATGTCCACCATGAGCTCTTTGTTCCATGTGATGGGGTCGGCAGCGGGACATGATATATGGGTCCATCTAAGGAAATCCAAGATCTGGCCTGAATCGATGAGGGGCAGTGACGAGGACAGGTCCAAGCTCAAGGTCAACAAGATAGGTACGGCGATCATGATCCTGATAAGTCTGGTCCTGGCCTTCATCATGCCAGGGAACATCATCGCCCGAGCCACGGCCATGTTCATGGGATTGTGCGCGGCGGCCTTCCTGCCAGCCTACAGCATGGGTGTCTTCTGTAAGAAGCCTTCCTTGTTGGCAGCGAAGATGAGCCTGGTGGTCGGCGCCATCAGCTGGTTCGTATGGACCGCCTTCGTGCACGTCAAGGAATCAAAGGAACTAGGTCTGGCCAATCTAGTGACCGGGAACGATGCGGTGTTGAGCTTCCCCTGGACGGTCATCGACCCTGTATTGATCGCTCTCCCCCTATCCGTAGCCGCACTATTGATCGGATGGTGGCTGGAAACCAGAAGAACTGTCGTCCTGGCCGATGCCTAAACCCTTTTTCTTTCATTTATTACCATGCTATACGCTAACGTGGTCCGTACTAACATGTAACATTTATATATAATCTGATGAATCTACCTTAACCGCCTCAGAAGGAGGATGGACCTTCTGACGCAAGGCGAAGGGGAGAGGGTTCAATGTTCGGTATTGATGATCCCTGGATATGGACAGGGTATATGTTCGCCATCGGGCTCACGGTCGTTGCCGTGATCTACGGATGGTGGAAGTGGAACGAGGAGGTGGACTGAGATGGTCGATCAATCCATCCTGTGGTCCTTCACTATTGTCTACATGTTGGTGATCGTCTTTCTGGCCTACAAGGGTTATAAGAAGACGAAATGCAACGCTGACTATCTGATCGCAGGCAGGAACATTCATCCGTTGATCCTCGGTCTTTCATATGGTGCTACGTTCATCAGCACCTCGGCCATAATCGGGTTCGGCGGTGTAGCTGCCCAGCTAGGTATGGGCATCATCTGGTTGACGGTGTTGAACGTCGGTGTCGGAGTATTACTGGCCTTCATCCTGTTCGGTAAGCCTACCCGGAGGATAGGTCAGGCGCTGGGAGCTTTGACCTTCCCGGACCTTTTAGGAAAGATTTACAAATCCAGTTTCATGCAGTACAGCACCGCGATCATGCTCCTGATCGGTATGCCGTTGTACTCCTCGGCGGTGCTCATCGGAGGCTCCCGTTTCATCGAGACCACTTTGGGCATACCCTTTGAGTGGGCGGTGCTCGGTCTGACCGGAATAACCGCCGCCTATGTCGTCTTAGGAGGATTGGTGGCGGTCATGTACACTGATGCCCTGCAAGGGTCTATCATGATCTTTGGTTTGAGCGCCATCATGATCCTGACCTTGGTCGCGTTGGGAGGTCTTGGCTCATTCCAAGACCTGACCAACATAGCGCACCTGGTCCCCAGCGGACTGGCTAACGCCGGCATGACCGGCTGGACCTCGTTCCCGGAGCTGGGGTCTTCCTTATGGTATACCATGGTCACCACCATCATCATGGGGGTGGGGATAGGTGTATTGGCACAACCACAACTGGCGGTTCGTTTCATGACCGCCAAGGACGGTCGTTCCCTGAACCGGGCCATCCCCATAGGAGCCGTTTTCATAACGCTTTCCACCGGAGTGGCCTTCACTATGGGCGCCCTTACCAACCTGTACTTCCTGGAGCACAATGGCGCCCTGGCCACCCAAGTGGTCCCTGGGGGTAACATAGATCTTATCATTCCCACATTCATCAATGCGGCCATGCCGGATTGGTTGGTGGTGCTGTTCATGCTGACCTTGTTGGCAGCGGCCATGTCCACCATGAGCTCTTTGTTCCACGTCATGGGTTCAGCGGCAGGGCACGACCTGTGGGTGCACCTAAGGAAGTCCAAGATCTGGCCTGAATCGATGAGGGGCAGTGACGAGGACAGGTCCAAGCTCAAGGTCAACAAGATAGGTACGGCGATCATGATCTTGATAAGTCTGGTCCTGGCATTCATCATGCCAGGGAACATCATCGCCCGAGCCACTGCCATGTTCATGGGATTGTGCGCCGCCGCCTTCCTGCCAGCTTACACCATGGGAGTTCTCTCCAAGAGACCTTCCGTACAGGGAGCGAGGCTAAGCCTGGTGGTCGGCGCCATCAGCTGGTTCGTATGGACCGCCTTCGTGCACGTCAAGGAATCGAAGGAACTGGGGCTAGCCAATCTAGTGACCGGGGACGATGCGGTGCTAGGTTTCCCCTGGACGGTCATCGATCCATTGTTGATCGCCTTACCTTTGTCCGTGATCGCACTATTGATAGGATGGTGGCTGGAAACCAGAAGAAACACCGCTCTGGTCGAAACCTAAACCCTTTTCTCTTCCTTTTTTCTTAATATATGTTAGCGTGGACCGTACTAACATATAATATTTTTATAAACGGCAATTCCTTTCTTCACCCAGCGGGCCTGCCACCGAGCAGGGTCCGATAAAGAATAATAATGGCCAGAAAGGTGACAGGCGTGTTCGGAATAGACGACCCTCGGATCTTACTAGGATATGGCTTGACCTTGGGGCTGGGACCGTATCGGGACAGACGCCATTCATCACGAACGGCCTGAATGGTTAAAAAAAATGAGCGGGGCCTAGACCCCTTCGCATTGGTCCCCATTGTAAGCCATGTCCTCATCCTGATTTTCCAGGGGAGGAGCGATCGGGCAGTACCTCTTGTTCCATTTCTTGCATATCCAGGCCTGGAGGGTCTCCACGTCCTCCTTGCCCATGTGCTTGAACCGGCCCTGCAGCTTCAGGTACTCGGTCACTGGGGCCATCTCCTTGGGTTGGTAGGTCACCCGGGCCTCCCCATCCTCCACCTCGTAAAGGGACCACATGCCCGTTTCCACGGCCATCTTGGCCAGGTCGTAGGTGAGGGAGGGATCGCTCTTCCAGCCGGAAGGACATGGCGTCATCACGTGCAGGAAACGGAATCCCTTCAGCCTCTTGGCCTTCTCCACCTTCTGCACGAAATCGTTCATGTGGGCGATGGACAGGGTGGCGGCGTAAGCGATGTCCTGGGATGCCACCACGGACATCAAGTCCTTCTTGAACCCTTGCTTACCCTTGATCTTCTTTCCCACCGGCGTGGTGGTGGTCCACGCGCCGAAGGGCGTGGAGCCGGACCGCTGTGTTCCGGTGTTCATGTACGCCTCGTTGTCCACGCAGACGTAGATGACATCCTCGTTCCTCTCGGCTGCGCCGGATAGGGCCTGCAGACCGATATCGAACGTGCCGCCATCACCAGCGATCCCGATGACCGTGACGTCCTTGCCTTGGCGGCGGTATCCAGCCTTGATACCGGATATGACCGCCCCGGTGTTCTCGAAGGCACTGTACAAGAACGGGACGTCGAAAGCGGAATGAGGATACATTCCCCCACCGAAGACCAGCAGGCAACTGGCGGGAACGTACACCGTGGTGTTCTCCCCGAGTACCCTCATGATGTTCTTGACAGCTATGGCCACACCGCACCCAGCGCAGGCTCCTTGCCCGTTCAGGAGGTGGTCCTTCTGAGGCATGGTGCGTATGTTCAACTTCCGGTCCATCACATTTCCCCCCTTAGCCCGTGCCAAGTGCATTCCCGCACCCTCTTACCAGCAGCACTGTCCTCCAGCACCTTGAACATCTCCTTGAAGGTGGCCACTTTCAGGTCGCGCCCCCCAATGCCGGCAATGTGGTTGGTCACCGGTATTCCGCTCCCGTAGAGAGAGTTGCGCACCTCGGTGAACACCGGCCCGAAACGGTTCACTGATATGGAGCGGTCGAAGACTCCCAGGGCCTTGATACCTTTGACCGCCTCCCTGATCTCCTCGTGCGGGAAAGGCCGCATGAAACGCAGCTTGATCAGCCCCACCTTGTTTCCCTCGGCCCGCAACTCGTCCACGGCCACTCGAGCGGTGGATGTTGCAGTGCCAAGAGTGATCAGCGCCGTCTCGGCGTCCTCCATGCGGTAGGTGTCTATCAGCCCGCCATATTTCCTGCCGAAGACCTTGGCGAACTCGGCGTCGATCTCGCCGATGACCCCCCGGGCGCTGTCCATCTGACGGTCCAGCTGGTAGCGCATTTCCATGGAGTGTGCCGGGGAAACGGCGATGTTCATGCACATGGGGTCCTTGGGGTCCAGGCGGTTGAGGGGCTTGAACCGGGGAAGGAAACGGTCGACCTCATCCTGCTCAGGGACCTCGACCCGTTCCACCGTGTGGGACAGTATGAAACCGTCCAGGCAGATCATGAACGGGAGGACGACGCGGGGGTCCTCGGCGATACGATACGCCTGGACGACCATGTCCAATACCTCCTGGCTGTCCTCGGCATAGGCCTGCATCCACCCCGAGTCCCTCTCGGCCATGGAATCATTGTACTCCACCCATATACCGCTTCCAGCTCCCAGGGAGCGGTTCACGTTCACCATTACTATGGGCAGACGGACCTGTGGGGGGACGTATAGCATCTCGTGCATCAATGCCAGACCGTGAGAGGCGGTGGCCGTGAAGGTCCGCACCCCGGTGGCCGAGGCGCCGATGGCCATGCTCATGGCCGAGTGCTCGCTGTCCGCTGGTATGAAGTCCGCGTCCAGTTCTCCATCGTTTATGAAATCGGCGATCTGCTCGATTATGATTGTCTGAGGGGTGATCGGGTAGTTCGGGATCACATCTGGTCGGCATAGCATGACGCCGTACGCCGCCGCGGCGTTGCCGGTCAGCGCCTTCACCGACCTCATGCGCTCGCCCCCTTTCTGCGCATGGATATGGCCTCCTTGGGGCACACCTTGGCGCAGAGCCCGCAGCCCTTGCAATAGTCAAGGTCGAACTCCAGTCGATCCTCGTCCAAACGGCGTATGCAGCCTTCAGGGCATATGAACCAGCATCTTTGGCACTTGATGCACTTGCTCTCATCGTACACCGGGACGGAGACCCCCCAGGTGCCGGTCTTGTTCTGGGACATGCTGCCGGGCCCCACGGCCATTCCGGCCCTGGTCCCCTTGGACAGGGCCACACCCGGAGGCGTCTCCTGCCAGGTGGGCAGCCAAGCGTTCTTTTTCTGCACCCTTCTCTCACCTTTGCACGTTCCCTCGCGGGACCGCTCGTAGGCCACCTTGGCCGCCTCGGAGTTGATCCGGCCGGCCTTTTCCCCGAGCTTCTCTCCGAAACGGTTAATGATGGCCTTTTCGATCGACCCTAACGATACGAAGTCGTCGGCGCGGGCCATGGCCCCCAGGATGGAGGTGTTGACGATCGGCGCCCTAAGCAGCTCCAGCGCGATGCTGGTAGCGTCCACGCATACGCAACGGGTCACCACGCCGAGATCGATCTCCGATGGGTCCAGGCGGCTGTTCACCACCGCGCAACCTCCCTTCTTGAGACCGGCGGCCACTGGCTCGATGTCCAGGAGGGACTCGTCCATGACCACGAGCATGTCTGGCTCGGATACCTGGGTCCTATCGCATATTTTTTTATCGTCAATGCGCGCGAACGCCATGACCGGAGCGCCGCGGCGCTCGGCACCGAAATAAGGGAAGGCTTGTGCCTGCTTCCCCTCCAGTATCGCCGCCTCGGCTATGGTCTGGGCGGCCATTACCGCCCCCTGCCCGCCCCTGCCGTGAAATCGAATTTCGTACATCTCTCTCCCCTGGGTCGTTCCCCTTGTCAACTTCTAAGTTTTAAATTTTGGAATAAATGGTTTGTAAATAGTTATTAATTCACCAGGGTCAGCCAGTGCAGGTAGCGGGGATCGTTGCCCCTCGCCGCTTCAAAGAACGTCTCCTGGATGTCCTTGGTGATCGGACCGCGCTTCCCCTCACCAATGGTCCTCTCGTCCAAAGAGCGGATGGGGGTGACCTCGGCGGCGGTTCCGGTCATGAAGAACTCATCGGCCATGTATATCTCCGAGCGGGTGATCTCCTTCTCAACTATCTGATAGCCTTTGTCCTTGGCGATGACGGCGACCGAGTCCTTGGTTATGCCTTCCAGAACGCCCGCGGACAACGGAGGTGTGTATATCTTCCCCTTCTTGATCATGAAAATGTTCTCCCCCGGTCCCTCGGCGACGGTGCCGTTGGTGTTGAGCATGAGGGCCTCGTCCGCTCCGAGCTGGTTGGATTCGATCTTCGCTAGAATGGAGTTCACGTAGTTACCACAGATCTTGGCCTGCAGGGACGTCGACGTGTTCGCCGGCTTGGTCCATGAGGAGGTGATGAGCTTTGCGCCTTTCTCCATGTTCTCCTTCCCCAGATAGGTGCCCATGAACGCGCAGGCGATGGCCACGTTGACCTTGAACTTGAACGGATTGAGCACGATGCGGTTCTCATCGTTCTCGCCGTACCAGGCCAGGGGCCGGATGTAATCAGCGTTGGGGATGGTATTGCGCACCGTCAGTCGGGTGGCTTCCACCAGATCGTCCACCGAATACGGGTGGACCATGCACATGACCTTGGCCGAGTCCAGGAAGCGTTCCATGTGCTCCCTCAGTCGGAACACCGCCTTGCCTTTGGCAGTGTCGTAGATGCGGATACCCTCGAAGACCCCGCTCCCATAGTGCAATGCGTGGGTCATGAATGGGACCACCGCCTTCTCCTGCTCGATCAACCGGCCGTTCATCCAGATCATGGGCTTCTTATCCGACATGCAAACTCTCCTGAACTTAGATACCTTTACCAGACATGTAGTGGCAGAGGGCGTGCGCCTTGGTAAGACGTGGCACGCATAAAACCTTTGTGAATGATTCTATCGCGGACAATGACCGAGGCTCAAATAAACCCGTCGCATCTTCCATGAGCGATCTCCCGTACCTTGGCCTTTTCCAGTAGGAGATCGATGTCTTCCCCGCATAGCTCGCTCAGTTCCTTGCCTATGACGAGCATGCGTGCCGCAGAAAGCTCGAAACCTTTGCTCTTCATCCGTTCCACCGCTTGCATGGTGGTCTTTATCGACCGGTCGCTGACCAGATTGTCGGCGAAGCTGACCACTTTATCCTCCAACGCCACCGGCATATAGTCCCCATCGGGCAGACCCAGTTCCTTGGCCTCCTCGGAGGTGAAACCGGAGGCGATGTGCCTACTGATACAGAGGACCAAGGGTTCGGGCAGGGCGTGCTCCCGTGCTATGCGGACCCCCTCGGTCACGTGCTGCACCCCATGCGTTCGGGAGCGACCGATGTCGTGCAGGAGCGAAGCGGCGTTCACCAGCCCCAGGTCCGCTCCGCACCTCTGGGCGATGGCCATGGCCACGATGTTCACGGTGCAGACGTGGCGAACCACAACCGCTGGGAGCATTTCTTCCTGTATGATCAGGTAGCATGCCTCACTGCTTGGGTAGTTCGACGACATTCTTTCCCCTCTCGCAGGGCATCACCTTGATCAGCGCCCCCTGATATTCCTGTTCCAGCCCCTTCCCCTGGAATATGCGGTCCATAAGGATGGCCAATGCCGCCACCTCGGAATGGGGTTGATTTCCCACTGCCACGTTCAGGTCGGCGCGCTGATAGACCTCCGGTGGGACCTTTTCCGCACCGACCACTATGAGCACGTCCCCCTCCGGTATCTTGGACGCCACCTCGTCCACGGGCAGCCCATACATGGTCAGGTGCACGACCGTGCCTTGGAAATCACGCAGATAGTGGTGCCAGTTGATACCACTGATGATGGTGAAATCGCCCCCGAACCTTTTTACCACGTCCTGCACGCTCTCCTCCAGAACAGGGTCCTTGGTGGATACCAGTATGCCTTTGGCTCCGAACGCACGGGCAGTGAGGGCAACGTGGGTGGTTATTCTCTTGTCCCTCTCCGGTCGATGCCCCAACCGGAGCACGGTTATGTTTGGCACTTACTCCTTCACCAGTTCCAAACGGTGGCCTCGGTAGTCCATCTTGATCGATCTTTTGACCAGGCTCCTGAGCATGGTCGCGGTGAGACCCAGGTTCTCAGCCACATCACCGGCGAAGCGCCCTTCCTTGCCCACCTGCTCCACGATGTTCTTCTCTATCTCATCAAAATCATCGTCCGGCATCATAGCCGCATAGAGCACATCAGATATCTCATAAACAGGCCAGGATGCATTGATATGGAAAGAGTTGTAATAAGTGTGATAGGCCTTTTCAGGACGATTGCCGACTGTCGGCTGCCATCTGGTCTCCACCAACTTCATCTTCTCGAAGAACTGCAAGGCCACCTTGCCCTCGGGCCCATACTTGTCCTCCATCTCCTTGGACGTCTTCCATTCCAAGGTCACGTCCTTCAGGACATCTCTTTTGACCGGGGTATCAACTGCCCTCAGCATTGATACTAGTTCCGAGGGTTCATTGATGACCTTGATCTTATTCATACCTCCACTAATTACCTTGACGCAATAAAAACTCTACGGATTCACGCTCTTTTCAACAGATGCTTTCCGAAAGTGTCATTATTGCTTCGGTCTATACGGGCCAGGAACGTTTCGATAGGGGCGCCCTCTGATCCGCCTCAAGGCATTTTCGGAACGATGCATGCCGGGAATAACATTATATGCCTCCTTTCGATTCCTTTTCCCCATGTCCAAGTTGGTTTACCAGTGTCTGGTGTGCAACAAGGTCCATAGCACCCTTGACGCGGCCGAGAACTGCCATAAAGGGCCCATCCAGACCATCGAGAAGGGTATAACGACCTTCAGTAAGGGAAAGGGCCTTCTGGGAAACTAGAGGCCCCCGACCCACCTTCCCTTCCACTGATCTCTTTTCCGATTCAGAAGGGGAGATGGCCGAATATGAGCCCCAGCATGAGCAATGGTACCATTATCAGCACGATATCGTCGTCAAGATAGTGGAGTCTGCGGGCCTCCAGGAAGACGGCTATTGGCGTAATGAGAGTGGCGGAAAGCAACACCGGGAACGTGAGGCCGTAGAAGTATCCCAGCCCGAACAGCATGATGATGAAGTAGACCACGATGGGCAGCGTGGGGTTCATCTTGCTACCGTTCCTGCGCAGTTCCCCGACGAGAGGGTCGACCCAACCCATGGCCATGAGCACCGGAAGCGTCAGTTCGATGGGGAAGTAGAGCAGAGCGACCGTCAGACCCACAGCAGTATAGGCGGCGGCGGATGGCCGATCGAACTCGTAGGAACGCATACCAGGGACCTTGATCCGGAATATGAGGCGAAACGCCTCGAACCCCAGGACGAAAAGCATGACGAATATCAAGCCCTCGACCTTGCTCAATTCCGGTAAAACCTGATCGGGCAAGAGGTAGTAGATACAGAATAGCGGGGCGGTAAGATGCACCAACCGCCGTACCAGATGCCATTCCATGCCCCGGTTATGGGACGTGATGCAATATATCAATTGCTCAGGTGAAGGTGATCTTGGCCCACTTCCTCTCAATGCCCCGGAAGAAGTACAGGCTTAGCAGCAGAAGCACGCCGCAGACCCCGAGTATCCCGGCCATGGCCCACCATTCCCCAGATTGCAGACTGAAGGAGAGGACGGTCAGCAATATATCGGGCAACAGGGAGATGACCGTGAACTTGGTCAGGACTGTGGGGTTCAAGAAGAAGGAGTTGGCGTTGAGACCGGTCAAATAGGCCGTAGCCAGTATCATGTAGATAGAGGTACAGTAAAGGACCACCAGTGCCAACCACAGTAGCTGGACCTCACTGTTCAGCAACGATATGGCGATGACGAACAGAGTCGATACTCCGGTGGTCAGGATAAAGAAGGCCATCAATTTCGTCCTGATGATCTGCGGAACGATCACTGGCAGCGTTTCATAGTAATCGTTCAGGTCCGTGTTGGTCATCCAGGTGTACATAAGAACTCCGAAGAATCCTACCATGGCACCGTAGAACACCGCGTTGAATCCCACGGGAATGTTGAGGCCGTGGTTGATGTACCAGGTAGTGAAGCTCAGGAACACCAGTGGTACGATGTAGGCGAAGAACATCTTGGTGATCAGGCCGGAACGTCGGATGTCCACGAACTCCTTGGCCAGCAATGTAGGTGGGAGGTGAAAGATGGAGAGCCACCGCATGTGCTCGACGTACATCTCCTTGTGCTTGTTCACCGTCTCTCTCTGGTCTACCCGCACCAATACCAATGCCATCATCAGGAAGCCAACGGCCAGAAGGATCGTGATCAGCAGGTACCCCGCGGCCTCTCCCCAGACCGGGGGGAACGGTAAGGACCTCAATTGGTATCCCAGACCGGGGACGATCATTTCCAGGCCGTAGCTATGCGTTAAACCGTAGCCGGCCATGAGCACCATCAACACACCTGCGGCCAGTAGGAACAGGCGGCGGTCGATGGTATAGAGGACCGAGATGAAGAAGCTCAGTGACATGCCATAGAGGAAGGTCAATATCAGCCCCAGGAAGATCAGGGAGACGGAGATGAGCGAATAGGGGACGAGGACCGCCCCCAGAACCACACCGCCGAAGGCTGGGATCAGGATCAACGCGGCGTAGAAGATCACATCCCTCATATACATCCCAAGGAACATGCGGCGGAATGTCACAGGTAGGAGGAAAGGCATGCTGACGAGGAAGTTCTCCTTTCCATACCTACGTTCCAGATACGTCCGACCTAGAAAACCGAACGCTCCCACGCTCACCCCGTAGATGAACACGCCTGCGTAGGCCAGGGTGAGCAGGTCCACCAGGCGCATGTTCCCCATCAGGGTGTCCATGCCATATGTGAACAGGGCGCTGAAGATGAATATGTACAGCGGCAAGGAGAGGAACATCTGGCGCGACGAATACTTCGCGTGCATGCGGTACTCCTCCCGCAACATCAGTTCAAGGAGTGAGACCATTGCCCCCGCCCACCAGTCTGAGGAAGAGCGTCTCCAGGTCCTCTCCGCCTACCAGAGCGTTCGACACCGTATCATGAAGGGCGACCTTTCCATGGTCTAGTATGATCATCTCCTGCACGACCCTCTGAGCGACATCGAGGATGTGAGAGCAGAGGAACACCGTCCTGCCCTGGTCTCGCAGTTCGAAAAGATAATCCCGAAGCTTCCTTTGGTAGATCGGGTCTAGGTTGATGAACGGCTCGTCCATGAACAGCAGCTTCGGTTCGTGAATGAAGGCGGCGGCCAACATGACCTTCTGCCTCATGCCCTTGGAGAGGTCCCGGCACAGTGTCCCTTCCGCGGCATTGAGATCGAAGAACCCGAGCCAGCGATCTATCTTGGAATCCAATGATTCCACCTGATGCAGCGTCCCGGCGAAGCGCAGGAACTCGGATGCGGTCAGATACGAAGGTGGGCTTTCCACCTCGGGTACGATGCCGACGCGTCTCTTGATCTCCATGGCTTGAGTGAATGGATCCAAGCCTAGGACCTCGGCGGTTCCCGAGGAGGGCGATAATTGCCCGGTCAGTAATTTTAGAAGCGTTGATTTACCAGCACCATTGGGACCGAAGCAACCGAAGAAGACCCCTCCCTCGACCGAGAAAGTGGCCTGGTCCAAAGCGACGAAATCTCCGAACCTCTTGGTCAATCCTTCCACCACTATGGCGGGCATGCGGCCTACCATGCTGAGCAAAATATTTAACCTGTACGCGCTGGGTTGACGCAACCAAAATTCAACGAAGGCAAACTGATTTAATTATACCCAATGTTATCACGTGTCTAGCGTATGTGGGAAGATGCCGACATGAAGGGAAATAGCGTTCTTACCAGCAAGATCGAGGCTGAGGTGGAGCTTTTAGAGAGGCACGTGGTCATGTTGAATGCCATCAAGAAGCACGAACCCATCGGCATCATCCGATTGTCGGAGCTCCTTGACATTCCTCAGCACAAGGTCCGGTATTCCCTGCGCATATTGGAGCAGGAGGGTCTTATCAATCCTTCGCCCGAGGGCGCGGTCACCACCGATAAGCTCGCCGAATTCTACGAGAAGGTCGTCTCCATCCTGGAACGGATGGAGGTTACAGTAGGCAAACTGAAGGGACAGTTGGAAGAGGAATCCAAAAAAAACGCAAAGGATTAATACCTGACCCCTATTTTACGAGCCACATCAGGCCGTCGTAGCTCAGTCGGTAGAGCGTGTGACTGTTAATCACAAGGTCAGCGGTTCGAGCCCGCTCGACGGCGCCTTCTTGTTTTAAATAAAAAAAGTTTTCAGGCCCGGATCATGATTAGCATCATCTTGAAGGCCTTGACCCCATGGAGAGCGTGTGGCTGGTTTGCTGGCATGATCATCATTTCACCGGTCTTTACCAACTGCATCTTCCCAGATATGGTGATCTCCACCTCTCCGTCCAGTATCTCCACCATGGCGTCGTAGGGCGTGGTATGTTCGCTAAGCCCCTGCCCCTGATCGAAAGAGAAGACGGTGACCGTTCCAACGCTCTTGTTGATCAGGGTGCGGCTAACCACCGCACCATCCTGGAAAGCGATCAGGTCCTTGGTGACCAAGACCCTTCCCTTCAATTCCTCCTTCTTGGCTCCGTCCGGGTTCATTAGTTCCATGGCCATCAGCATTCCTCCCTAGAGCACCTTGGTCGATTCGATCGGTTTTGGCATCTTGACCACAAGGAAACGGAACTCGGAGGATGATTCATTGAACAGTCGGTGCGGTATCTTGGCCGGACTTTCGGTTATGGAATCCTTGACCACCTCGCGGACCTCGTCTCCGATCTCCACTTTGCCTACCCCCTCGAGCACGTAGAAGAACACGTTCACCGGGGTTATGTGCTTCTTGAGCGACTCCCCAGGCTTGAGAGTGATGACCACGGCCTGTCCGTGATCGTGATCGTATATCATGCGCACGCTCACCTTGTGAGGGGTGTCCTTTTCCGGGAACTCCGTGTAATTTGCCGATCTCATTTCTTCCCAACTCCTTTGGAATACCTCAATGCACCCTTGTGACAGGATTCCATGCACCTGCCGCATAGATAACATTCCGCCCCCGCCCTTTCATTGAGCACCTGAGGAGGGCAGACCTTAGAGCATTTACCGCAGTCCACGCACCCCTCCTTCCTCCTGACCCCTAGCAGGCCGTATCCTGAGAACAGTGACGATAGCGCCCCGAAGGGGCAGAACAGGCGGCAGAAGGGACGGTAGATGACGGTGGAGGCCAGTATGATCGCCAGAAAGATAATTAGAGCGGGCGTCAGCGTCAATGTGAACAGGTCTTGCAGGCCGAGCATCTTGGTCAGATTGAACGATAGGACCACCGATGTCGCCAGTATGATAACGAAGATGACCCAGCGCACCTTTATGGTGATGGAACTGGACAAACGGATCTTTTTGATAGGTGCCAGATAGGCCAGTTCTTGAATTGCCCCGGGGGGGCACACGTACCCGCAGAAGACCCGCCCTACCAGAAGGGACGATAGTATCACAACGGTGGAGACGATCATCACCATGGGCAGGTTGGGCTGCGGTATCTTCCCCAGCATCAAGGACTGCAGTTGCCATGGGAACATGGGAGCGAAATAGGCGAACCCCATTAGTACGGAGATTATCGATATCGTCCACCCCAGTTCCCTCTTCATCTTGCCACTGTAGAGCAGATAGGTCACCGATGGCACCATGATCGCGGTGTACAATATACCGATCAACATTCCGGTCTCGATCTTCAACTTCATGCCTCCAAGCTTTTTCTTAGCAATTTTAATAAAGGGGCGGATTTCGCCCGAAGGTCATAGGAAAAATCAGCATGCCGCCATTCCAGAACTGCCATGCGTATGCTTCCCATGAGCATTAGAGAGAACGCTTCCCCATCGATGTCGCCAGCGAAGGAGCCATCGTGTTGTCCTTCTCGGACCAATTGACGTATCAGTGAGGCCCGTGAGGACCTCCGCAGATCGAATCTCGCCTTTACCGAGGGGAACTCACGGAAGATATCCTCCTGGAAGAGCACCGAGGTGTGCAGAGGGTTCTTCTGGAACAGCTCCAGCTGCCAGACCAACATATTCTCCAGGGCTCGCCAGGTCCCTTCCCCCTTAGGGTAGAACTGGTTCTCATCGAACACCATGCTGGCGAGCGAATCCACTATGTCCTCCTTCCCCTTGAAATGCCGGAACAGAGCTGCCTCGCTAACCCCCACGCTGTCGGCGATCTCCCGGAGCGTCAGTGAGCCTATGCCCTTCTTGTGAACGATGTTCAAAGCTGCCTCCAGGATCTGCCCTTTTCGGGTCTCGGTGTCCATCCGTGCGTTCATGTCAATTCCTTAGTTAGTTATCACTTACTAACATGAACGAACTAGGTATATTAGGTTTGGTCAGAAAAGAAGAAACATCATGCTACCAGCAGCAAACCCGTCCAGACATAGGTGTCCTTCGGGGGAAGCTCAATGGGCATGCCAGCGTTCTCCGCTGTCTGGATCACGTCTATGCCTAATGATTCCATTGACGGTCGTGCCTTGAAGGGATGTCGGCAGTCCTCTCCTTCAGAGGCGTTGCATTGTTCGCAATACGGACACGGCCCTCCGCCCAGGCCGGCAGCGAACCGGTAGCCCATGTAAAAAGCGTCCCTTTCCAGCTTGGCCATCACATCGTTGATCTTCAGTACCTGTTCCCTGGCCAGTTTCTCGCGGTCGGTCCCGGCCTCCAATGCCGCTTGAGCCACTTGCACTAAAATAGCGAATCGGTATCTGCTAAGGACCGCGGAGAACTTATCTGCCGACATGACGAAGGGAGGGCAGATGTGACTGCGGCCATAGTTTTGACATATCGGCACCTGGCATTTGAAGTTGACCCGGGGATCGACAATGACATAGGAAGTGGGTATCGGGGTAACCTTGCTCGCTCCGTATATCGTCGCGTTGGCGCAGAGTGCCTGCAAATGCTCTTCAATGTTCATGGTCCGGTCTCCGTATGTATATGCCAAGAACCGCTAAAATCCTTATCTCTCAAGCGGTCAATTTTTTATGCTCATACATTCTTTAATATTCGAGGGATAGTGTGCTTGAATCGACCTGGTTCAACGAGGCGAACAAGGATGTTCTGAACAGAGGGGAGCGCATAGGTCAGATCGCTGGAGTGATCGTCACCATACTGGTGGCGTCGTTCCTGCTGTCGCATTGGACCGGGGATACCGGTTTCTATACCACAGAGTTCAACGAATGGGATGCCCTGGTGCTTTTCGTACCATTGCTCTATGGCATACTCCCTGCGTCCTATCGCGCACTGGTCGGCCGCAAGAACGTGGTGCGGCCGGTCGACGCTCTGGGAATGGTCCTCTTCGTGATCTCCGCCACATATTTTCTGAGCGCATTCCACTTTGACATGCAGTTCTTCGCGGATCCCTTGCCGGAGTGGTTACGATTCATTATCGATTGGATAGACGAGGGCTGGGCTAGGCTATTCCTGGTGTTAGGTATCATCGGCGGTACCGCGGGTATCGTCTGGACGACCGTTTCGTACATTAAGGTCAAGGAACTGCTGTAAAAGAGGAACGGACAGGGTCATCCGCCCCTCCTTTCCCCGGTGAGCAGGAAAAGCAGGGAAAGGGCTGCGATGCTCATGACGATGCCGTAGGCGAAAGTTCCCCATGCCCCTACGGAATCCCACAGCAGACCAGCGATGATACCTCCCGGGAGCATTACCAATCCTATCCCAGTATGATAGACGCCCAAGGCGGTGCCGCGCAGGTCCTTGGGAACGACATCGATGACGAATGCTTTGAAGACGCCTTCGCTCGAGCCCTTGTATACACCGAACAGGGCGAAACCTAAGACCAGTAGTAAAAGGCCGTTCGCCGAGGCCATGACCAGGCATGTGGCAGCGAACAGGACGAACGAGAAGGCCAGGACCGGTCTCCGACCTAGCCGGTCGGATAGGATGCCTGAGGGCAGGGAGACCAGAACGAAGACCACGTTGAACAGCACGTAAAGCAGGATGGTGGTCACGGTGCTCATTCCTAACGCTTCCGATCGAAGCACGAAGAAAGCGTAGCTGATCTCTCCCGAGAAGAACAGCAGCACCACGGCGTTCAACAGCCAGAATCTTCTCCCCAGGTGTTTGGAATCCTGGACCATCCTTTTACCGGGGCGCGGGAGTTGACCGCCTACGTCCTTGATGTAGAGGACTATGACCACCACGGCCAGGGCGGCGGGGATGGTGGCGAGCAGGAAAATTAGGCGGTACGTGTCCGTGGTGATGGAAGAGGCCATCAGCAACACCGGGATGACCAGCAAGGGCCCTATGACCGCGCCGGTGGAATCCATGGCCTTATGCAATCCGTAGGCTCGGCCCAGGTACTCCGTGCTGGTGGAATCGGCGATCAGGGCGTCGCGGGGGGCGCTTCTGATCCCCTTGCCCAAGCGTTCGGTGATGCGCACCCCAAAGACCTGCCAATAGGAGGTCGCTAGGAAGAGCAACGGTTTTGCCAGCGTACTTAATCCGTAACCCCCGGTGAGGAAAGGTTTTCGTTTTCCTAAGCGGTCCGATAATCTCCCGGAAACGACCTTGAGCAACGAGGCGGTGGTCTCCGCCGCCCCTTCGATCAGACCGATGATGGCTCCGGTAGCACCGATGCCAGTGAGGAAGAGCGGAAGGATCGGAAAGATCATCTCACTGCTCATGTCGGTTAGCATGGAGACCAGACCCAGCACCAGTACGTTGACTGATATGCCGGTGAAAATGCCCTTGCGCAACCTTTGTCGTTCCGCCAAATCACCACTTCGGTGGGTATGGATGGAAATGATGATGGCAAATAACCTTCGTCCATGGATGAGAAATGAGTCGCTCCGTCATCTGGGATGAGGGGGCGTAGGAAACAACAATTTTATATTGCCCCCCGCTTTAACCTGAACCCAATAAATGGGTCCGTAGCTTAGTCCGGTGGAGCGAGCGGCTCATAACCGCTTGGTCGTCGGTTCAAATCCGACCGGGCCCATCACACTTACTAGCTTCTTCGCTTTTTACAAAAGAGGTCGTTCTTGACCTCACAGCGAGCATGGTCCTGCCCTTTCCCATTCGGACCTGGGTCTCAGACCATAAAACCATACGATCGATTCATTCGAAGTGAAAAAATCGAAACCTGTCCGATAGAACAAGGAAAGCAAGAGAAGATCATTTGCGCTTCTTTGTCGGGACCACGATGTCGTTGGTGAACGGTCTTGGAGCGTTGGCAAAGGTCTTCTCCGGACATCCTGGCTTCCTGCATCCGATTATCTTGGCCGTGTCGCCGAGAGGGCAAAAGCTCCACTTTTCGCATTTGTTCATTTTGCCACCATCGATGTGCGCTCATACGTCATTCCATCATACATATTTTCTCCGTCGATGATCAAGCTCAGCATGCCGTTCACATTCCACAAGGTGGTCGTTGACCATGCCCACGGCCTGCATGAACGCATAACATATCGTCGGCCCCACGAACTTGAACCCATCCCCCTTGAGACCTTTGCTCATGGTCTCCGCCTCCTTGGTCACTGCCGGGATGTCCCCGATCTGTACCCATTGGTTGACCATAGGGCTTCCGCCCACGAAGCTCCATAGATATGAATCCAGACTACCGTATTTCACCTGGACATCCAGTGTGCACCTGGCGTTCGTTATCGCCGCCTGTATCTTCAGTCGGTTACGAACGATGCCTTTGTCCTGCATCAGTGTCTGCACCTTATCATCATCATAGCCTGCCACGGTCCTGATGTCAAATTCGTCGAAAGCCTTGCGGAACGCGTCCCTCTTGTGCAGTATGGTCGACCAGCTCAGGCCAGCTTGGAAGCAGTCCAGGATGAGAAATTCGAACAACTTTCGATCATCGTGCAGGGGAACTCCCCACTCCTTGTCGTGATATTCGATCATCTGCGGATCGCTACCCCAAGGACACCTCTTCATCGCCTCACCGTCCTCGAACCCTTATCGAGATAGGAAGTGCGTCATTGGTTAAATCCATCTTTAACGATGTCGTTTATGGCGATATTACGATGCAAGAACGGGAAGCTTTCCTATCAAAGGAGATCCGGGATAGACTGGACCGGATCACGAACGTTCAGATGGTCCAATCGATGGGCATGAGAACCGAATCGATATCACCGGAGGGCGAGGTGAGGGTGAGCATGGATGTCAGCGACAAGATCAACGCGTTGGGGGGAGCCCACGGCGGAGCCGTTTTCACCCTGGCAGACCAGGCCTTCGCCTTGGCGTGCAATTTAGGAAAAGAGCCGCAAGTGGCGCTATGCGCCAACATCAATTACATAAAACCCGCTAAAGGAAAATTGGAGGCGGTGGCCAGGAAGATTTCCGAGACCCGAAAGACCTCCATATTTGAGGTTAAGGTCTTCGATGCCGGGGAGCTCGTCGCCCTCTTTCAGGGAACGGGGTACAAATTGAACGGAGCGGGAAAGATCGGAAAATTGGAAGAGAGTGTGCCCAAGTAAACGTCGGACCATTGATCGGTCCCTTTTCCAGTCGGTGTGAGATATTATTATTTAATAAACACCAAGGTTATTCTAACATGGGGATCGTTAATGAGGATCGAATTATTGCACGCTTCGAAATATGGGAACGGCGAAAAGGTCGCCGCCTATCTGCAAGGATTGCTGGTCGCCAAGGGCCACCAGGCAAATGTTCACCACGTTAAACAGATCAAACCGAAGGATGCCCCAGCTGCGGACCTCTACGTTTTCTGCTCACCTGCCCGAATAGGCAAGCCGATCGGTGCCATGCGACGTTTCCTCAAGAAGGTCACCCTCCCGCAGGAAGCGAAGTATGGCCTCATCGCCACTCTCGGCCAACCGAAACCGGACAAGAAGACCGGTGAGATGCCTTCGCCGGAACAGACGGAGAAGTATCAGCGTAGTCTTCCCATCATGGAAGGTCTTCTGACTGAGAAGGGAGCGGTCAAGATAGCCGAAATCAAGGTCTTCGTCGTGGATATAAAAGGTCCGTTGGAGGAAGGATGGGAGAAGAAGATGATGACATTCGCCTCCCAGCTTGGATGAAAGCCGTTCGCCTTCACATGACCGATCGGTCCTGGGTGCTTTCTGCCGATCATACGCCCGTGGACGATCACCGGTCGGATGATTTGACACTTTTACCCAAATTTCTACGATTTTTATTAATCCTGCTCGAACGGGCCTTCACCTGTTAGATTTAATATCGCATATCTATTAACCCGCCCGTTCACGGGAGAGAACTGATGGAAGAGATTATTCCCCCGGCCGGTCCTGGTAATCTTCAGGACTATCAAGACGCCTACGATGAGTTCAATTGGGCTTCCTTAGAGAAGGAGTTCGATTGGTCCCGGAGCGGAGCTTATAATATTGCTGCGGAGGCCGTAGACCGCCATGGCCGTGGATCGAAGAGAGATAAGATCGCTTTGCATTCCATTTCGGCGGGCCATGATGTGCGTTCTCTCACCTTTGGAGATGTTTCTGATCTTTCCAGCAAGTTCGCCGACGGCCTGCTCAAGCTGGGTGTACAGCGAGGCGATCGCGTCTTCATCTACCTGGACCGCACCACCGAGCTTTTCATATCATTGATAGGGATAGTCAAGATGGGGGCGATAGCCGGTCCTCTCTTCTCCGCATTGGGCCCAGAGGCGGTGAGGGACCGTATTGCGGATGGTGAGCCCAGCGTGGTCATCACCTCCCCTTATCTGTACAAGCGCATCCATCCCATCCTACGAGAGCTGTCAAAGACGCCTCGGTTCATCGTTCTGGGCGACACCACCGGTCTGGAGGGAGTGATACCTTTCACCGATGTCCTGAGCTCGGGCGACCCTGGGTTCGAGGCGGTGAACATGGGTGCGAACGATCCATATATCATCCATTACACATCCGGATCCACTGGTAAGCCCAAAGGGGTGCTCCTACCCCACAAGGCCATGCTGCAACAGTTGCTGGGGATCAAGTATGTGGCCGACCTTCGCGAAGGCGATGTTTACTGGTGCACGGCAGACCCGGGTTGGGTCACAGGAACGTCGGTGGGCATCTTCGGACCGTGGTATCATGGCAATACCATCATCTCCTACGAGGGCAGGTTCGACGCCCGTACATGGTATTCCATCATCGATCAGTTCAAGGTCAACGTCTGGTTCACCGCTCCCACCGCATTACGTATGTTGATGAAGGCCGGGGATGAGCTCGTCAAGGAGTTCGATCACTCATCGTTACGCCACATCTGTTCAGCCGGAGAGCCGCTCAACCCTCACGTGATACGCTGGGGCGTAGATGTGCTCGAACGCCGTATTCATGATAATTGGTGGCAGACCGAGACCGGCGCCCCATGCATATCCAACTACCGCTGCATGGACATCAGGCCTGGCTCCATGGGAAAGCCTGTACCCGGTCTCATCGCTGCGGTGGTGGACGAGAACGGAATGGAACTTCCTCGGGGAAAAGAGGGTTTCCTGGCGCTCCGCCCTGGTTGGCCCTCCATGATGATCGGCATCTGGAAGAACATCACCAAGTATCGTGAATACTTCTACGTGCCAGGATGGTACGCTACCGGTGACCAGGCATACATGGACGAGGATGGTTACATCTGGTTCCTGGGCCGAGCGGATGATGTGATAAAGACCTCCGGTGAACGACTGGGCCCTTTTGAAGTGGAATCGGCGCTCATAGAACACCCCGCGGTGGCCGAGTCTGCCGTCGTCGGCAAGCCGGATGAGCTGAGGGGAGAGATCGTCAAGGCCTTCATAGTGCTGCGCCCTGGCCACGAGCCCTCGGACCGCCTGAGGGAAGAGATCACCAACTTCGTTAGGGTGCGACTGGCCTATTACGCCTACCCCCGGGAGATCGAGTTCGTTGCCGCATTGCCAAAGACCAGGTCTGGCAAGATAATGCGCCGGGTGCTCAAGGCCAAGGAAGGAGGGCACGACCTTGGCGACCTGTCCATGTTGGAAGAATGAGCGCCTTGTCGAGCATTCGAAACGAGGGCTTGTGGATATAGGTTATATGCATCTGGCATCGACTAACATTTTAGCTTTTTGACCATGATCCGGGCCGCTTTTTCGCATCCTTGGTAGGATATCAAGGGGGCGTCCACTTGCCTGTCGATGTTCTCGACCACCAGAGAGGCGAGCTTTTCCGGTGTGGTCCCTTCGTACGAGCACCTCACCCCCAAATTGTGTCTTTCCAGCTTCTGGGCCACGTTGATCTCCTGTTCCGAATGCCCCTTTAGAGGAAAGTATAGGAAAGGCCTGCGCAGGGCTGCCAGTTCCAGGGTAGAACCGCCCCCACCTTGAACTATGGCCATGTCGGCCGCGGCAAAATGCTCGAAGAGCCTGGGGACATATCCCTTTACCTCCACCCCTTCCGGGACCGGCCCAAGGTCAGCTGTCATCCTAGGTCCCCTTACCACCAGCATGCGCAGGTCTGGATGTCGCTCTTTCATCTTTGGATAGGCGTCGATGCATAGTCGAAGCAGGTCCCGGCCGATGGCCGTTCCACCGGCCGAGCAGACCAGCAGCTTTTCCGGACCGTACCCCAGACGGCGACGGGCATCTTCCTTATCTGAATGGTCGGCGGGATCGAACTGCAGTGGATTACCGACGAAATGATAATGCCTGGCCGCCCCTTCCCGAGCGTTCACCATCCCCCACCCCAGCCTCTCGTTGGGGATGTCTTCCAGATCGCCTAGGAAGATGTTCGTCCAGCTCTCCTCGGGGGCTTTTCGGAAGGCTCGGTCCCAGCCTTTGTTGACCAACCGGGCGGTGCGGATGTCCCTCAATCTTCGGCTCCCCGGGTAGACCTTCACGAAGTCCCATAGGAACACTACGGTCGGCCAACCGCGGTTCGGATCACGAGCGTGTGCCCCTTCAAGCTCGTAGGCCTCGTCGGCGATCACCAGGTCTGGTCTCTCCCTCTCCACTATCTTGAAGAAACTGCTTATCGCCCCTGCGTACCGACCTTCTTTCCTCACTCGATGAAGAATCTCGGTCATGTTCACGGTCTGCGAGGCTCCCGCCACGGATTCGATGACCGACGTACCCACGTCTCGCTCCAGGCATTCGGGAAGCAGGGTCATTCCTTCCTCCTCCAGAACTTTTATGGCGGGGTCGGCCGCCAGCCATGTGATCTGCAGGTCATCGCACATGTACATGAGCTCTTTAGCGATCCTCACATCCCTCTGCACGTGTCCCAAGCCGACGGAGCCGCTGACAAAGATGACCTTCTTCATCCTCGTTCGTATCCGTTTCCCTCCTTTTTACTATATCCCATCCCAGACTGGATATCGAACCAGGTGGTGAACCATTGCCCGATGAACGTCCCATCATGAGGATCACAGCGACCCGTGAGATCACCAGATACGCCGTGAGCATGACCAATATCTTGACCCGCTTCCCCTTCAACACCGATGTTGAGATCCTGAGTATGCACGGACCGGTCGGTAGTTCATCGTTTTTTATACTATATATTTTATGAAAATTATCGATATACGAAATATGGCTATTTGGCATTCGTTCGATAAGTTGAAATCAGGTGAACCCCCTAGTTTTTAACAGAGGTGAAAACGGTGGACCTCGACCTGGCTATCAAACTGTGCCGGTCGACCAGAAGAGACGTCAGAAAATTGCTGGCCGCCTTGGAGCATAAAGATTTCTATGATGTGGGACACGATATCGGCCAGTCTGCCGTGACCGGCCTGGCCTTTACAAACCTGCCCAAGGAGCTGGTGTGGCTGGAGCAGCTCATCACCATGGAGAACTTCCCGGTCATAGGTAAGACCTCATGGACCATTTTCGATCTGGTGAACTATTACGACCGCCTCATAGACATGGTCAGGGCGATGAATATTGAAGAGAGGAAGATTCCCCCAATAGTTGATTCCCTATACCGTTGGAGGGACGACGCGGGAAAATTGGCGCAGATCGTCTGTCAGCTGGAGGACCTAGAGAGCGCCTAAGAACGGGAAAAATGATTAACGCACAGGGCAGTGTACCTCCAGGGAATGCATGAAAGAGATAAAACTCAGGCACCATCACTTGCTCTGCACGCAGACCTTCACTGGGAAGGGGTATGATTACCGGTTCGTGGCCAATATGGAGGACGTGGTCTCAGCCCTTGGATCTCCAAAGGACCTTGTCATTCGACTGTCCATTACCAGCGACGACATATGCTCTTCGTGCCCTAATGAGGTGCGCGGCCTCTGCAAGGACGAATTGTCGGTGATCGAAAAGGACCGTGCCGCCGCTATGTTCCTGAACCTACCCGAAGAGGCCACCATACCGGCTGAAAAGCTGATCGAGATGATACAGGAACGCCTGCGGGGACTGGATGATTTCTGGCTGTTGTGCGGGGAATGCGAGTGGTTGGACCTGTGCAACGAACGATTGGCCGCCATCAAGGGCAAATGACCGCTCAACTCTGAGGAAAGAACGTGATCCTTGTTGACCATTTGACCAATCATTAAAAAATCATATTTCCAAAAAAATGCCATGAAAGGCGCTCTGGTCTTCTTGATCGTCTTTGCCGCCGTGCTGTTGGTGACCCTTGCCGCCCCCGGCATCCCTCCCGGCCAGGCTATCTACGACGCGATAGGTGCGGAGGAGACGGATTCCCCAGTATTGGGAATTGGCGCCACGACCTTGGTGGTGGCGGTATTCAACGGCGTGATCTACGGGGTCATCGCTTGGCTGATCTACTCATTCACCCTGGGCCGCATGGGAAAGGTAAAGAAAAATGGTGGACAGCCGGTGTAAAAATACCATTGAATGACGATTCGATCGATCGGGAGAATTGACCTTCGAACCTAACGAACAGGATAGATTCAAATCGTCCATCGGTCGATCTGACCGTGACGATCGATCGTTATCCCTCGCCCATGGACACATTTGATCGGATGGACATCATTTCAAGGCTTTTAGGAAGTCGTCTATCTCGATAGCGGCGAGAGTGGTGGTCTCCAATGTTCCCCTGGAGCCCAGCTCCACCATGATCTTGGCCACTGTTTCATTGTCCGGGGCCTCCAATATGGTCAAGAAATCGTATTTTCCAAGCAGGGCGTACTGGTACACTACCTTGGCCCCCATCTTGGATATCTCCAAGTTCACTTCTTTTAAGCGCTCCGGCTTGGTCTTCAGGGTCTTGCGACCCTCATTTGTCAGTCTGGACAAGACTACATATTCGGACATTTTACCCCCTGTTGCTCATTTAGGACTGGGGCATCTTATAATTTTGCATCCGGACCTATGAGGTCTGCGCAGACCTCTCGTCTTCCACTTTCACGTTGCGGAAGTTGAAGTAGAAGGCTATGACGGCGGACATGTAGATGATCGCCGCTAGGATGAAGGGCAGGGCGAAATATCCTGCTGCCAGCATCGCACCGCCGATGACCGTGGTCACGCTGTTGGGGACCCGCCAGACAATAGAATTTATGGCACTGGCCAGGCCGCGATCCTCCTTGTCCACTATACCCATGAGGTAGGAGTCCATGATGGGGCCTCCCATGTTCATCATGGCCGCCCTGATCAGGTAGACCGCCCCCGCCCACGCCGCACCGGGCATGAATGGTATGGCCACCATGAAGATAGTGGAGATCCCCTGGGTCATGACGATGGCCCTCACCTGACCATGGCGACGAGCCAGTCTGGCACTGAATACGGCAGCCATGCCTATGGAGAGGCTGGCCAATGCTAACAATGGCCCAGAATAGGAGTCTGGAATGCCGTACCTCAGGTAGAACCAGGTGGGGATTAGCGGAATGATAAGCCCCGCTCCCAATCCGATCAGAGTGTTGTTTATGGAGAAACGCACCAGCGTCTTCTTGCTCCGCTCTCCCAGGAAGCTCCTCCTACGCAGTTTGACCGAAGGGGACCTATCGCGATGATGGCGAAGTAGGTACCGGATGGTGAAGGGGGATATCGCGGTGACGAATGCCAGGGCCAAAAAGGTCCAGGAATGCAATTGTTCCGAGGTCCAACCGACCTGGGATGTGAGCATGGGGAAGAAAAAGGGTAGGGCGAAACCAATGCCAATGAACGCCCCGTTGATGATGAATGACATGGAGAAAGCCATGTCGCGATTGTCCACGGTGGTCTGGTCTGCGATCATGGCGTTCCATGTCGAAAGGACCGCTCCCTCCGCAACCCCAAATATGATACCTGCCAGCATATAGAGGCCTGGGTCGGCGGAGAAGGAGCAGAGCAGCATGGCCATCGGGGGTAATGACAGCCCGATCAACAACAACGACTTTCGTCCGATGCGGTCGGACAATATGCCGAACGGTATGGCGCTCAGGATCATAGCCAGACCTGAAACGCCGATGATCAGGCCGACCTGCCCGGAATCGACCCCCTGTTCCGGAAGATAGGCGGCTATGGCCGTGATAAGGTATCCGTAACCTATGGAACTGAACGAGGCGAGAAGGATCAGCCATTTGACCTGCGAGGGCACCTTGAGGCTGGCCGCCTTCTTTTCATTTTTAGTCACTTGCCTGTTCATGATCATTAACCTGTGCCCT